>NZ_RAWC01000093.1:0-31981 GCF_003611685.1 Corallococcus sp. CA049B
CCCCATCACCCCCAGCCCGGCCCACATGGCCGCGGGCTCGCCGTCCTCCCAGGCCTCGCGCTGGGCCTCGCGCAGCGCCGACGCCGCGCTCCGTCCCTCCGCCAGGTGCCGGTAGTAGCGCTCCAGGAGCTCCGCGGCCTCGGCGTCGCGCATGGGCCACAGGCTGGCCACCACGGCCCGCGCTCCCGACTCGAAGAAGGCCCGCGCGAGGCTCAGCACGCCTTCGCCCGCGAGCATCGCGCCAGAGGCGCCCCGGCAGCTGGAGAGCACCACCAGCGCGTCCCGCAGCCGCAGCTCCGCGATCTCCCGGGGCTGGAGCAGGCCGTCCTCCCCCGCCGCGCCCGGGGCCAGCACCAGGGCGGAGCGCTCCGGGGACTCGACGTCCACGACCGCGTGCGCGGCCACGTGGAGGATGCGCATCGCGTCCCAGCGGGAGGCCTTGAGGGCCTGCTCGGACGCTTCCGTGCCCATGAGCAACCGGGGCTTCACGGCCGTGCCCTCCAGGGCCTCGCTCACGGTGCGCCCCTCGCGCCGCGCCTCCGGAAGCGCGCCCAGGCTCGCGGTCTCCAGGAACATGCCGCCCCTCGCGGCGGCCACCGACGTGCCCTGGAGGGTGCCGCCCCGGTCGGGATCCGCCAGGACCAGGGCCTCGCCCTCGGGAGGCCGGGCGGGCTGCGCGCGCCAGTGGTGGAGCAGGCTCGCGGAGGGCACCCGCGCCAGTTCGTACCGGGCCATCAGCGGTGGGCCGTCCGCGTGCTCCCGCAGCGCTGCGAACGGCAGGTCGTGCAGCGGACCGTCCGGCACGAGCAGCAGGCGCGACACCTTGGGTGGCAACTCACGCAAGGCGGGGGCAAGCAGCTGCGCGTACAGCGCCGCGGCGGTTGCTGCCTCCGAACCATCGCGGCGCTCGATGAGGCCCGACAGGAGCGCCACCGAGGGACGCAGCCGTGCGCGTTCGGGGATGCGATACGCGTGCGTGCCCTCGCGCGTCACCGCCAGCACCCAGGCACATCCCGCGCGCGCTCCCTGAAGGTCGTGGTCCGTGCCCACGAGGAAGACGAGCAGGGCCTCCTCTTCGCCCAGGCGCTGCTCGGTCGCGGCGAGCGATGCGAACGACAGACGCTGCTCGTGCTCCTGCTGTTCCTGCTCCCGGCGTGGCTCGGTCGCGGCAAGCGACGCGGATGGAATCCCCATGCGCCGGGTTTCGGGTCGCAGCTCGCGCTCCCGGCGCTCCAGTTCCTGGAGTTCCCCCAACAGCCGTGCGCGCTCGGACGCGGACAGCGATGGTTCCAGCAGCCGCCTCTGGGTGGCGGACAGGTTGCGCAGCACGCCGTCCCGCGCCTTGCGTTGCTCCGGTGCCTCCGCTTGCATCGGAAGCGCGCGGGAGGCCACCAGGGTCTCGAACAACGTCCTCGCCCGCAGGCGCTCACTCACCGCGAAGGCGCGCTCCAGGGCCTCGCGGGGGGGCACGGCGGAGGTTTCTCCGGCCTCCAGCGTGCGGCCCGCGAGCCGGTGGTAGTCGCTGGCCCAGCCGGAGAAGAGCTCGGCCTGGCTGGTGGCGTCCCGCTGCCACTGACGCAGCACCTCCACCGCGTCGAGCGCGCGCTCCGCCTCGTCCAGGGCCTCCGGCAGTGGCCGCGTGCGGAAGGCCACCGTTGCCCGTGCCCGCCAGGCGGAGGCGAGGTAGAGCGGGTTGTCGTGCTCGGCGGCCAGCGCCAGGGCCTCGTCCACGTCGCGCCACGCGGCGGCCGCATCCACCGCGGCCCGGCGTTCGGCGCGCGTCCACAGACAGGAGATGCGCCGCTCGGGCAGGTCCTTCTCCCGGGCGATGTCGATACAGCGGCCCAGGGCGGCCTCCGCTTCACTCCGCTCTTCAGGCTCGTCCCCCAGCAGCTCCGCCACCAGGCGCAGCGCCATCGTCTCGAAGGCCTTGCTGCCCGCGCGTTGGGACGCCGCGAGCGCCTCCCTCGCGAGCCGCATCAGCTCCGGCCGGCCTCCGGGTTCGGGATGCTCCTCCCGCCGCCGCCAGGCGAGGTTCGCGAGCGCGAAGCGGACGCGCGCCTCCGTGCCCGCGTCCTTCGTGCGCTCCGCCAGCTCCGCGAGCCGTGCATACAGGTCCTGCGCCTCGTCGAAGCGGCCCAGGTTCAAGCTCACCGTGGCCAGCGGGCTGAGCAGCTGCTTCTTCATGCCGTCCGTGCCGTCCGGGAAGGTGAGCACCTCCGCGCGCTTGAGCAGGCGGTAGGCGCGTCCCAGGTCCTGTCCCAGGTCGGAGAGTTCGGCCGCCTCCAGGATGAGCGCGCGCACCTCCAGCCGGGGGTCCCCGGAGGCCCGGGCCACCTCGCCCACCCGCAGGACCCACTGGTGCGCCTCCTCCGTCTGGCCGCGCATCCCCAGCACGCTGCGCAGGTTGATGCCGGCCATCACCTCGCCCTCCGCGTCCCCCAGGTCGCGGAAGGCGAGCGCCGCGCGGCGGTACGACGCCTCCGCCAGCACGGGCTCGGACAGCAGCTCCACGTGGCCGAGCACCAGCGTGAGCCACGGGCGGTCCGGGTGCCGCGCGATGAGGCCCTGGAGCCTGCGCCGGGCCTCGTCGCGCCCCGCGAGCCCCTGGGCGCTCCGGTAGAAGCACATCGCCGCGTCGGAGTCCTCCGGGTGGGCGTTGAAGGACTCCTCGCACCTGGCGAGTCCGGAGGGCTCAGCGGAGGCGGCGGCCCGCTCGGGGACGCACAGGGCCAGCCCCACCACCAGGGTGAAGCCGCCCAGTCGTCCCATGCGCTGTCGCCGCCTTCCGGTCACCTCAGAGGGTCTCCGCCACGCATCCGCCCATGGCCGTGACAGGCTCCGGCATGCCCGTCGTCGGGTCGTAGGTGTAGAGGGTAATCTCGCAGGAGGTGCTTTGGGGAGGTGGCTCCACATCAAGCCCCGCCCGCTCGAGGACCAGGACACCCGCGGCCATCTTCTCCGCGCCCGCCGGCAGGACGAGCTGCGCGCGGACCCCGCCCGAGGAGGGAGCCCGGGCGCTCACCCGCAGCGGGGAGCCCGAGCTCACGGTCCCCGTGACGGTCGCGAGCACGACGTCGTGTGCATCCAGGATGCGTAGGGTCACGGGCACCATCGTCGGCGCCCGCAGGGTGCCCGCCTCCACCACGGAGGCCACCACCGTGTCACGCGTGGCGCCCGTCAGCGGCTGCGTGGTCACGACCACCGTGTACAGCGGGGCCGCGGCCTGCGCAGCGACCACGACCCCCCACAGCAGCGCCATCATCGACAGCGCGCGCACCCATCCCCTACCAACATTGATTGCTTTCATTGCATCCCCCTCTGTTTGTCATTGAGCCGCCGGCCTGGCCCAAGTGGTGCGGCACTCACCGCAACCGGTTCACGAACGTACTGCCGCGCTGGACGCTTCCATCCGGAAGCCGCGCCTCCACCTGCCACAGGACGCGCGCTCCGGAGGGCAGCTCCGCGAGCACGTCCGGCGGCACCGTGTACTCGCGCGACCCCAGCCGCTCCGCGCGATGGAACACCTTCAAATCCTCCGACGACACCTGCACGCTCCAGGACACCGCCTGGGGCACTCCGCTCCAGCGGAGCACGAACTGCTCGCGGGGCAGCGCCGTGGCCTCCGGCACGCCGGAGGTGATGTCCTCCGCCGCGCCACCGCGAATGCGCGTCGGATCCACCTGCGCCTGCTGCTGCCGCACCACCACGACCGCGCCCACCAGGACCACCACCGTCGCCGCCATCGCGGCCATCGCCTGCCGCCCCTGCCAGAAGCGCCGGGCGGTCAGGGACACCACCTTCGCGGAAGGCTCCAAGGCTGTCGCGGGCACCTCCGCCTTCCCCTCCGCCGGAGCCCCCCGCTCCGCCTCCGCCGCTGCCTGCGACATCGCCTTCGCCAACCGCCAGGCCTGCGCCCACGCGGGATCCGCCGCGACGCGCTCGATGACCGCCCGGCGCTCCTCCACCGGCAACTCCTGCCTCACCGCGCGCCAGACGAGGTCCGCGTCCACCGGCTCCCCCGCCGCGTCATCCTCGCGCAGCGCCGTGCGCAGCCGCTCCACGCCCGCGGCCTCCAGCGTGTCATCCTCGGGACGGCGGTCGCTCACGGCTGGATTCCCTTCAGGGAGAGACAGGCACGCAGCGCGCTCAGCCCCCGGTAGATGAGGTTCTCCGTCCGCTTGGCCTCCCACCCCAGCAACTCCGCGGCCTCCGGCACGGTGTGCCCTTGCAGGTGCAGCGTCACGGCGAGGCGGCGGTCCTGCACCAGCCCCTGAAGACAGTCACGCACGGCCCGGGCAATCTGCGCGGCCCCCGCCGCGCGCTCCGGGTCGCCTGGCGCCACCGGCTGGGCGGGCCCCTGCTCCACCTCCTCCAACGCCACCTCCTTGCGCGCCCCCATCCGGCGAAGCTCGTCGACGAGCGTCGTGTACGCCACCCGGTACAGGTACGCGGGGGTCAGCTCCGCCTGGCCCCGGGTGCGCCCGCGCAGCTCCACCACCTTCATCATCGCGACCTGCAACAGATCCTCCCGCCGGTCCGCGAGCGACGCGGGACAGACGCTCGCGAGCGCCCGGCCCAGGTCACGCCGCAGCGTCTCCAACCCGGCGTCCGCGGATGCTCCCGCCCATGGGCCGTGCCGCAACTCCAAGATGCCTCTCCTCGCGAAAAGGGCGCCGAGCGTCGTTCGAACGCATCATCGGCGGCCAGGAGAAGCCGGGCAATCCGTGAAAATTCCCCAGAGCCCGCGGGCTCTGGGGACGACACTCGCGCTACCGGAGGTTCGCTTCCCAGGCAATCAGCCGCAGGTCCCCGCCGCCCGTGCCCGTCGTCAGGCGCACGGCGGTGATGACGAAGCGGGTGCCCACGGTGGTGGGGGTGGCGGCCAGGCCGGACACGATGGCGCCCGCGCGCTCCTTGCCGGAGCGGTGCACCTTGCCCTCCAGGTCCACGTCCCAGGTGTAGACGCGCAGGTTGCCCGTGGTGTCACGCACCGGGGTCACCAGGTGCTGGGCCCCCACGCGCGCCGAGCCCACCTCCAGGATGGCCTCACCGTCCTCATGGTCCCGGCGCACGAACTGTCCGGCAGCGGAGACGTCGAAGGAGATGTTGCGCAGCACGCCGTTGGTGAGGCGCACGCTGGCCACCACCATGTCGCGCACGCTGTTGCCAATGGTGACGGTGCTGATGGACACGTCCGTCACCGCGCCCGCCAGGTGGGTGCCCCGCTGGATGAGCGTCTTCTGCGGGGTGATTTCCCACGCCGTCAGGCTCAGGTTGCCCGAGGGCGTGCGCACCGCGGTGACGACGCCGGTGAAGCGGTCCACGTCCCCGTCCACGCGGCCGTTGAGGATGGGCGTCAGCGCCACCTTCGTCGCCTCCTCGCCGAAGCCGTTGCTCCTGCGGGTCACCGTGTCCAGCGTCGCGGACGTCTCCCAGGTGCTGACCTTCAGGTGCCCCGTGGAGTCGCGGAAGGCGCTCGCCACGCCCAGCCCCTCCGGGAGGGCGACCAGGTTGACCTCCGTCGCGTTCGCGTCGCCGCCGGCCTCGCCCTTGCGCTCGAAGGAGCCGTTCGAGGCGACCCGCCAGGCGATGAGCTTGAGGCTCCCGCTCCCGTCCCGCAGCGCCGTCACCACGTCGCGCGTGCTGCTGCTGTGCGGGTGGGCCATGGCGATGGAGGTCGCCGCGCCCGCGGAGGCGTCATACAGCTTCGTGAACTCGCCATCCGGCGCCAGCTGCCACGAGTTCATCGCCAGCCGCCCCGTCACGTCCCGCGTGGCCGTCACCACCATGCTGCCCGAGGCCGCCATGGCCACCTCCAGCGCCGGGTCCCCGGTGATGTCGCCCCGGCGCAGCAGCGGATCCGGGTGGATGGCGGAGGGGAACAGGTCCAGCGCCTCGTTCTGCATCGGGGCGAAGCCAATGGACGAGTTGTGGTCCGCATTCCCGCTCTTCCGCCACGCATGCGAGTAGGGCAGCGGCAGGGACGTGCCCACCGTCGTCTCGCTCGTCATGGGCTGCAGGTGCACGTGCAGGTGGGGATTCGACGAGGCGCCGGAGCTGCCCACGCGGCCCAGGAACTGTCCGCGCTTCACGCGCACCCGCTGCGCCGCGGGGACGATCACCTCCCGGGGCAGGTCCCCCACGCGGTCCTCCGCGTCCGCCACGTAGGTGTCGTTGAAGGGACAGAGCGCCTCCGGGACGCTCCCGGGCTGCAGGTGCGCGTAGAGGATGATCTTCCCGTCGTCCGTGCGGACGTTCACGTGGTTGCCCGAGCGCGGGATGCGCAGCGGGTTGGAGGTGCGGCCCGGGTGGGGCACGTCGTCATTGCCGTACACCATCGGCTTGAGGCCCTCCGGGGCGTTGCGCCAGCAGGTGAGCACCTCGCCATCCGCGATGGCGGTGACGGGCAGCCCGTAGATGACCCAGTCGGAGTTCTTCGGGTCGGCCGCGTAGTCCGCGAAGGGAATCTTCACGCGGGTGAAGCGCTTCTCATCGTCGTCGAAGCGCACGGCGCTCAGGTCGCGGTTGTGCGTGCCGCCGTGGTCGCTGGAGATCCACCAGTGGCTGCCCTCGGGCAGGTCCGCGCTGTTGCCGGGAAAGGCATACGTCTGCGCGGACGCGCCGAAGCCCAGGGTGGTGAAGGCCACGGCGGTGAGCCGGGCCATGGAACGGAGGCGTGGGGACGGTGACATGGGGTTGCTCCCGTGCTGTGGCGCCCGGCGGCCGCGATGGCCCTTCCGGTTTCGCGCCTGCCCCCACCCAACGGAAATGCCCCTTTTTTCCCCTCACCCCCGCCGCGCGATTTCTCGCGCTCGCGTCACACCATGCCGCCGTTGGCGCGGAGGACCTGCCCGTTGATCCACCCGCCCTCCGGCCCCACGAGGAACGCGACGGACGCGGCGATGTCCTCCGGGGTGCCCAGCCGCTCCAGCGGGTTCAGCTTCGCCATGCGCTCCACCAGCTCCGGGGACTTGCCGTCGAAGAAGAGCTCGGTGGCGGTGGGGCCGGGCGCCACGCAGTTGACGGTGATGTTCCGGCCGCGCAGCTCCTTGGACAGGACGGCGCTCATCGTCTCCACGGCGGCCTTGGTGGCCGAGTAGACGCCGTAGTTCTCCATGCGCAGGCCAATGACGCTGGTGGAGAAGTTGATGACACGCCCCCCGTCGCGCAGGCGGCGCGCGGCTTCACGCAGGCCGTTGAACGTGCCCTTGATGTTGACCGCCACGTGCTGGTCGAACAGCGCGTCGTCGAAGTCCGCGAAGCGGATGAACTTGCCGATGCCGGCGTTGTTCACCAGCACGTCCACGCCGCCGAACGCTTCTGTCGCCGCGTCGAACATCCGAGGGAAGGCCGTGGGGTCGGCGACATCCGCCTGGATGCTCAGGGCCCGGCCCCCCGCCGCTTCAAGCTTGCGCACCAGGGCCTCCGCCGCGTCCCGGCTGCCCGCGTAGTTGACGATGACGTTGAAGCCGTCACGCGCGAGCCGCTCCGCCACCGCGGCGCCGATGCCGCGCGAGCCGCCCGTCACGAGGGCCGTCTTCTTCTGCTGGGTCTGGGTCGTCATGGGGTCTTCTCCTCTGGGAGCGCCGTTGTCGGCGTCAGGTGAGGACACGATGGACCTTTCCGCGCTACGGATAATCGGCTTTGTTCCGGCATCACTGTTCGACAGGGCGGACAATGGACCGGTTTGACGCCATGAAGGCCTTCACGCGCATCGTGGAGCGCCGGAGCTTCACGCAGGCCGCGAAGGACCTGGGCCTGCCGCGCTCGTCGGTGACGGACGCGGTGAAGCAGTTGGAGGAGCGGCTGGGCGTGCGCCTGCTCCAGCGCACCACGCGGCACGTGAGCCCCACGCTGGACGGCGAGGCGTACTACCAGCGCTGCGTGTCACTGCTGGCGGACCTGGAGGAAGCGGACGCGGCGTTCGTGGGGGGACAGCCGAAGGGGCTGGTGCGCGTGGACGTGCAGGGGACGCTGGCGCGCAGGGTGGTGCTGCCGCGGCTGCCGGAGTTCCTGGAGCGTTACCCGGGCATCGAGCTCTACATGAGCGAAGGCGACCGGCTGGTGGACCTGGTGCGCGAGGGCGTGGACTGCGTGCTGCGCGCGGGGGAGCCCAAGGACAGCGACATGGTGGCCCGCCGGGTGGCGCTGCTGGAGGAGGTGACGTGCGCGTCCCCGGCCTACCTGGCGCGGCACGGCGTGCCGGAGAGCATCGAGGCGCTCCAGCACGGGCACCGCATGGTGGGCTTCCGCTCGTCGCTGACAGGGAGCCTGATTCCGCTGGAGTTCACGGTGGGCGGCGAGGTGCGCCACGTCGTGCTGCCCACCACGATGTCCGTGAACGGCGCGGAGACCTTCGTCGCCGCCGCGCGGCTGGGGCTGGGGCTCATCCAGGCGCCGCGCTACCGCCTGGAGGAGGACTTCGGGCGAGGCACGCTGGTGCCCGTGCTGCCCCAGCACCCGCCGACGCCCACGCCCGTGTCCCTGATGTACCCACGCAACCGGCAGCTGTCCCCGCGCGTGCGCGTCTTCATCGACTGGCTGACGCGGGGCTTCACCGCGCCCTGAAGCTCGGAGCGCTCAGCGCAGCTTCAAGCCCTTGGGCCGGGCCTGCAGCCGGTCCACGTAGGCCTCCAGCTTCGGCCGGTCCGTCGACCCGCCCATCATGCGCTGGTAGATGAACATGGAGCCGATCATCACGTCCGCGGCGGTGAACCAGTCGCCGAAGAGATAGGGCCCGTCCCCCAGCTCGCGCTCCATGGCGTCCAGCGTCTGCGCGTACTCCGTCCACCCGCGCTGCGGCAGCGTGGGGGTCTTGGCCATGTGGTCGCCCATGGACGGCTCCAGCTGCGACGTCGAGTACACCATCAGCGACAGGTACCGGCCGCGCTCGGGCGCGTCCACCCTGGGCGCCAGCTTCGCCTGCGGATACCTGTCCGCGACGTAGAGACAGAGGGCCGCGTTCTCGAACACGCGCGCCTCTCCGTCCACCAGCGCGGGCAGCTTTCCGGCGGGGTTCACCTGGAGGAACTCGGGCGACTTATGCTCCCGCTTCTCCAGGTCGATGGGCACGATTTCGTACTCGACCCCCGCCTCATCGAGCATCCACTTCGCAATGACCGCCCGGCTGCGCGGATTGAAATAGAGCTTCATGCAGGCACCTCTCGTGAGCACCACGTGGAACCGCCCCCCGGACTCAACGCCCGGGGCGCGGACCGCATTCGCTCACATCCGGCGCGCCTATGGCACGGCCTTCGTCGCGGGCGGCCCTGACTGCTGCGCACCCAACTTCTGGAGCGCGCCCGCCGCGTTGGAGTTCTTCGGGTCCAGCTCCACGGCCTTGCGGTAGTTCACGCGCGCCTGCTCCTTGTCGCCGACCGCGAGGTACGCCTCCCCCAGGCTGTCGTAGCCATTGCCCACCTGGGGGAACATCTCCACGTTGAGCTTGAAGATTTCAATGGAGTCCGCCGCGCGGCCCGTCCGGAGCAACTGGTAGCCCAGGCTGTTGAGCTGATCATCGGAGAAGTCATACGCGTCCGGCTTCGTGGCCTTCAGCTCGCGGTAGCGCGCGACGGTCTTCGCGACGGGCTCACTGTCGACCGTCGTGTTCAGCATCTCCCGGATGCCCAGCCGGGGCGCCTTGGGCGGGATGCCGTGGAGCACGCTGAAGAGGCCCGCGGACAGCTGCTTGAGCTTGTCGCCGCGCGACGTGTTGTCCAAGAGGATGACCACCTCCCTGCCCACCGGCACGCGGTAGATGCGCGAGCTGAACCCGTTGATGCCGCCGCTGTGGCCGATGGTGGCGAGCACCGTCTTGCCGTCGTTCAGCGGCAGCGGGTCCATGGTCAGGCCGAAGCCGTAGTTCTCCAGGCCGGGCGTGAACATCTTCTGCTTGAGGGCCTCCGGCAGCAGCTTGTTCTCGTAGAGCGCGCGGTCCCAGCGGTAGAGGTCCTCCACCGTCGAGTACAGCGACCCGGCGGCATATGGCAGGGACATGTCCAGGTAGGCGGCGTGGACGTAGCCGCCCGGCGTGAGCTGGTGGCCGCTGGCCCGCTTGGGCAGCACCGTGGCGTAGACGTCGTAGCCGGAGTCCTTCATGCCCAGCGGCGTGAAGATGCGCTCCTGCACCGCCTGCGCGTACGTCTTGCCGGTGATGCGCTCGATGATGGCGCCCAGCAGGTAGTAGCCGGAGTTGTTGTAGGAGAACTTCGAGCCGGGCTCGAACTCCAGGTCCCCGCTGGCGAACTGCTTCACGAAGTCCGCGACGGCGTAGGGATTGCGAGACACCTTGGCGAAGAAGTCCGGCGCACTCGTGTAGCTGGGGATGCCGGACGTGTGGTTGAGCAGGTGCGTGAGGGTGACGCGCGAGCCCGTGTCCTCGCGGTAGTCCGGCAGGGCCGACACCAGCGTGTCGTCGAGCTTCAGCTTCCCCTCCGACACCAGCTGGAGGATGACCATGGCGGTGAACTGCTTGGTCACGGACGCGATGCGGAACTTCGTGTCCGGCGTGTTGGGCACGTTCCATTCGAAGTTGGCCTGGCCGTAGGCCTTCTTCAGGATGATGCCCTTCTCGTTGGCGACGAGCACCGACCCGTTGAACTGGCGCATCTGGTGGTACTGCGTCAACAGCTTGTCCAGCTCCTGCTGTCGCGTCGCGGCACTGGCGGCGACGGGGATGAACAACAGCGCCACGGCCAGCAGGCGCAACGGGCTCCAGGTCATTCGGGGTCTCCCACGCATGAGCCTCCCTACGTCCCGTTGGCGGGGCGATTGCATCCTCAGGCGGTGTCGAAGCGGCGGAAGAACCAGCGGTTGAGCACCACCGCGCAGCCCAGGTACAGCGCCACCAGCGCGCCCAGCGACGCGAGGATGGCGGGCGGCGGCGGCACGAAGCCGAAGTAGTGCCCCAGCGGAGTGAAGGGCAGCACGCAGGCCACCGCCACCACGCCCAGCGACGACAGCACCAGGAGGCGCGCGGGGGGACTGCGCGCCGCGCCACCCCGGGTGCGGATGATGAAGATGACCAGCACCTGCGTGGTCAGCGACTCCATGAACCAGCCCGTCTGGAAGAGCGGCGCCCCGGCCTTGAAGCCGTGCAGCAGCACCGTGAAGGTGGCCGCGTCGAAGAGCGAGCTGAGCGCGCCGAACACCGCCATGTAGAGGCGCACGAAGCGCATGTCCCAGCGCGTGGGCCGCGAGAGCTGCGCCGGGTCCACCGTGTCCAGCGGGATGGCCAGCTCCGACACGTCGTACAGCATGTTGTTGAGGAGGATCTGGATGGGCAGCATGGGCAGGAACGGCAGCACCAGCGACGCCAGGGCCATGCTCAGCATGTTGCCGAAGTTGGAGCTGGTCCCCATGCGGATGTACTTCATGACGTTGCCGAAGGTGCGCCGCCCCTCCAGGACGCCCTCGTGCAGGACGCCCAGCTCCTGGCGCAGCAGCAGCAGCGCCGCGGCCTCGCGCGCGACGTCCACCGCGCCCGCGACGGAGATGCCCACGTCCGCCTCGTGCAGCGACGGCGCGTCGTTGATGCCGTCCCCCAGGTAGCCAACCACGTGGCCGCGCTGCCTCAGCGCGCGCAGGATGCGGCTCTTCTGCGAAGGGGACACGCGCGCGAAGACGGTGGTGTCCTCCGCCCGCGCGCGCAGGCCCGGGTCGTCCAGCAGCGCCACCTCCGCGCCGGTGAGCACGCCCCGCACCTCCAGCCCCAGCTCCTGGCAGACGTGCACCGCCACCCGCGCGTTGTCGCCCGTCACCACCTTCACCGCGATGCCCGCCTCGCGCAGCGCCGCCAGCGCGGGCCGGGCGCTCTGCTTGGGCGGGTCCAGGAAGGCGGCGAAGCCCGCGAAGACGAGGCCCGTCTCGTCCTCCGGTGACAGCCGCCCATCCTGGGACGGGACGTCACGCCAGGCGAGCCCCAGCACCCGGAAGCCCTGCTCGCCCAGGGCGTCGGCGCGGGCTTGCAGCTCCTCCCGTGCGGCCACGTCCAGGGCTCGCGGCGGCCCCTCCGGGACTTCGCACGCTTCGCAGCGGGACAGCAGGGCCTCCGGCGCGCCCTTCACCACCAGGACGCGGCGGCCGTCCTTCTCCAGCAGCACGGACACGCGGCGGCGCTCGAAGTCGAAGGGCAGCTCATCCTGCTTGCGCCAGCCCTGCGTGCACTCCACGCCCCGGGCCAGGATGGCCTCGTCCATGGGGCTGCGCAGGCCGGTGGCGAAGTGGCTGTTGAGGCAGGCCCACGCCAGGGTGCGCTCGCTGCGCTGGGCGGCGGCGTCCTCGGTGCGCGCCAGCCGGATGTTCGCCTCCGTGAGCGTGCCCGTCTTGTCGGTGCACAGCACGTCCATGCAGCCCAGGTCGTGCACCGCGCTCAGCCGCTTGACGATGACCTCCTGGTCCGCGAGCCGCAGGGCGCCCCGGGCGAGCGTCACCGACACCACCATGGGGAGCAGCTCCGGCGTGAGGCCCACCGCCAGCGCCATGGCGAAGAGGAAGGACTCCAGCAGCGGGCGCTCCAGGGTCAGGTTCACCAGGAGCACGAACAGCACCATCAGGACCGTGAGCCGCATCAGCATCACGGAGAAGCGGCGCGTGTCCCGCTCGAAGGCGGTGGAGGCGACGGGCGCGTCCAGCCCCCGGCTGATGCCGCCGACCTCGGTGTCGCGGCCGGTGGCGAACACGAGCGCGCGGGCCGTCCCTCCCAGCACCGACGTCCCGGCGAAGACGGTGTTGCCCACCTCCGCGAGCGGCGCGTCCGCGGGCGCGAGGCCCGGCGCCTTCTCCACAGGGTAGGGCTCGCCGGTGAGCAGCGACTCGTTCACGGACAGCGCGTGCGACTCGATGAGGCGCGCGTCCGCGGGGACGCGGCTGCCGGTGGCCAGCAGGACCAGGTCTCCGGGGACGAGCTCCGTGGCGGGCCGCTCCTGCTCCACGCCGTCGCGCAGCACCCGGGCGCGCAGGGCCACGGCGCCGCGCAGGCGCTCCGCCGCGTTGCTGGCGCGGTGCTCCTGGACGAAGTCCAGCGTCACGCTGATCAACACGATGACGGCGATGATGGCGGAGCTGGTCAGGTCATGGACGACGGCCGAGATGCCGCTCGCCACCAGCAGCACCAGCACCAGCGGGTTGCCCAGCCGCAGCAGCAGCTCCAGCGGGAGCGGCCGGCGGCGCCGGGACTCCAGCGCATTGGGGCCCAGGGACTCGAGCCGCGCCCCGGCCTCCTGTCCGGCCAGTCCCTGGAGGGTGCTCCCCAGCCGGGCGAGAAGGGACTCCACCGGCTCGCTCCAGGCGGGGGGCACTTCGCGCTTCGGTGCCGGCCTCCGCCGCGCGCCGGAGTGGCGCGAGAGGCGCGCCACGGGCCCGGTGCCCTGGCCGCTCAAGCGTTCAGCGCCCATCCTGACAACGTGGACAGCGTCCTCCGGGGTGGCCAGCCGCCAGCGCGGAGCAGGGGCGCGGCGCTCGGAGGGACGGCCCCGTGCCCTAGCTGGCGTCGTCCCTCTTGAAGGAGAGGACCAGGGCCCCGTCCAACGCCTGGAGGAAGCGGATCGCGAGCGGCAGGGCGACGCGGCCTCCCACGCCGCCGCCCTCCACGAACACCGCGAAGCCGATGCCGTCACGCACGCCGACGAACCACGCGTGGGTTTCAGGCGGCACGGACAAGCCGAACTCCGCCGTGCCTGTCTTGCCCATGAGGCCCGGCATGGCGGCGGCGGACTTCGCCGTGCCGTCCGTCACCACCGAGCGCATCAGGTCGCGGAGCATGGCCGTCGTGCCCGGGCCCAGCCGCGACTCCGGGCCGGGCTCCGCGTCCGCGAGCAGGCGCGGCGCGTGCCAGACGCCGGTGGCCGCCGCCGACACGACGGTGGCCATGTGCAGCGGCGTGACCAGGACGCGGCCCTGGCCCATGGCGTCCGCCGCGCGCTCGGCGTCGTCTTTCGGCGGGGGGAAGGTGGCGCCCGGTGACGGCAGCCCCACGTCGTAGGGCACCCCGAAGCCGAAGCGCCGGGCCGCGTCCTCCAGCACGCGCGGGTCCAGCTTCGCCGCGAGCTGGATGAACGTCGTGTTGCACGACAGCGCGAACGCCCGCCGCAACGTGGTGGTCCCCAGCACCTCGGATTCGAAGTTGCGGAAGCGCTTGCGGCCCACCGTCACCTCCAGGGGGCAGTCCACGCGCGAGTCCGGCTTCAGGCCGCTTTCGAGCAGCGCCGTGGCCGTCACCAGCTTGAACGTGGAGGCCGGGGGGTAGCGCCCCATCAGCGCGCGGTGCCACCCCTCTCCGAGCGGCCGGCTGGCCACCGCCAGCACCTGGCCCGTGGCCGTGTCCACCGCGACCAGCGCGGCGGGCTGGGTGACGTCCACGAGCGCCGCCTCCGCCGCCTCCTGCACGCCCATGCGCAACGTGGTGCGCACCGCGCGTCCCGGCTCCCCGTCGAAGCGGTACAGCAGCTCGCTGCCGCCGGCACGGCGCTGGAGCCGCACCTCGCCGGAGGGGCGTCCCGCCAGCGTCCGCTCCTGCGCGCGCTCCAGGCCGGACAGGCCCACCACGTCGCCCGGCTGGTAGGGCTGGCCCAGCGCCTGGAGCGCCTCCGCCGTGATGTCCCCGACCCGGCCCAGCGTGTGCGAGGCGAAGCCCTCCGCGGGGCTGAGGCGCGCGGGCTTCTTGCGGAAGAAGATGCCGGGCACCGGCGCGAGCACGGGGCGAAGCTGCTGGTAGCGCTCCGGGCGCACGTCGATGAACGCGAGGAACTGCTCGGGTTGCGCGCTCGGGGCGCTCAGCGCGGCGAGCACCTTCGCGGGGTCCACGCCCAGCTGCGACTGGAGCACGCTGGCCACGGCCGCGCGGTCCTTCACCCGGCCCGGCATCACGCCGACGCGAATCACCTCTCCTGGCATGGTGAGCGGAACCCCGTCCGCATCGAGCAGATCGGCGCGAGGCCCCCAGCTCCGCGTGCGTCCGAAGCGGTCTCCGGGCCGCGCGCTGGGATGGAACACCTCCGGCGTCCAGCGCAGGCTCCAGCGCTTGTTCCGGAGCACGAAGCGCAGGCGGGACTCGACCTCCCAGTCACCCAGCCCGCGCAGCGTGTGCACGCCGTGGAACCTCACCACCGCCGTGGTGGCGTCCTGGGACTCGAGCACCACCGGGTCGAAGCGCGAGGCGATGACGCCCAGGTCCTGCCTCCAGCGCGCGTGCTGCGCGTCGAAGTCCTGGGGCGCGTCCACGAGCACCTGGCGCTGCGCGGCCACGTCGTTGCGCGCCCAGGCCTCCAGGTACCGCAGGGCCAGGCCCTCGGCGCCGCCGGGCACCACGGCGGGCGTGGGTGGCGCGGCGGGCTTCGTGGCTCGCGGCGCGCACGCGGGGAACAGCAACAGGAGGCAGAGCCCCACCCAGGAAATGACCGCCCGTCCGTACACGCGCCCTCGTCTACCGCGCCCTCTTCGCCGAGGCGAACATCCGGCTGTTCTGGACTCCATCTGGACCGGCTGTCGGTCCACCGCGCGCACGCACAGCGTGGCTCAGCGGACCGTCTGCACCTGGGTCTTGCTCGCGCCGTCGCCCGTCGCCGTGAGGGTCAGCGGGCCGGCGGTCGCGGCGCGGACGTAGAAGATGCCTTCGCGCTGCTCGTTCTTGAGGCTCACCACCGACACGGGCTCATCCAGGCAATCCGACCGCAGGTGGAAGGTCGCGCCCGGATCCGACGCGGCCAGCGCCACCTCCGGCACGGACAGCGGGGCCAGGTTGCCCGCCAGGTCCCAGCCCTGCACCACCAGCTCCTCCGAGCATGCCCCCGCTTCCAGTGTCCGCTCCGGAGTGACGAAGCCCACCTGACGGTCAGGGCCCTGCGTCTCCACCTCCACGGCGATGGCGTTCTCGTGCAGCTCGCCGTTGTAGCCGTCACCGGTGATCCGATTGCGGCTGATGAGGTTGGCGGTCCCGTTGTCGTAGATGGCGGCCTGGTAGGAGGTGTTGGTCAGCTCCGCCTTCGTCAGCGTGTTGCCGAGCACCTGGATGTTCTGGGACACGGCGGGAGCCGTGAAGAAATCATCCACCGCCTGGGACAGGTCGACGCCGACGTCGTTCTCCTCCAGTTCGTTGTCCTCGATGCTCAGGTCGTGGCACAGCTCCCGCCCCGGGCCGTAGTACTCGCCGCCCACCACCAGGATGCCGGAGCCCGTGGCCGCACGCTTCGGGTCCCCGTCCCACAGGTACGCATTGCCGTGCACCCGGTTCCGCGCCACCTGCCCGGAGACGCCGTATGCGAGCTGGATGCCGATGCGCGCGATGCGGTCGGTGGGCGCCAGGCCATCAATGACGTTGTCCTCCAGCGTCACCTCGACCGGCCCCTGCACCACCACGCCCACCTTCTGGTAGCCCGTCACTTCGCTGTTCCGGATGACCAGGGTCACCGGCGTGGCACCCGCCGCGCTGTTGCGCACGTCGATGGCGAAGCCCTCCTGGCATCCGCTGACGCCTCCGTGGTTCAGGTCCTTCACCGCCGTGTTCTCGATGGTGCTGCTCGCGTCCTCCAGCAGGATGCCGCGCAGCCGGTCCACGCCCTCGTCACACACGTCCGACAGGTTCCGCGCCGTCACCGTCACGTCGCGCACGTTCGCCACCGCGCCCCGGTTGCGCAGCACCGCGCCCTTGTAGTGGTCCCCCGCCCCGTCCTCGGAGGCGGTCAGCGTGTGCCCGCCCCCGTTGAACGTGAAGCCGTCCGGGATGAACACCGCGCTCTGCGCCACGCAGTCCTCGCGCAGCGTCACCTGTCCGGGTGACAGGGTGATGGCGCAGGCGGTCTCTCCCGGGCCGCAGCGCCGGCCCATCCAGGTCACGGGGAAGGAGTGCCGCGAGCTCGCGCCCGAGGCGTTCGTCACCACCAACTCCACGGTGGGCGTCACGTCCGTCGGCACGCAGGAGAGCTCCGTCCAGTCCACCGTGCTCGCCGCGGCATCCCCCACCGGCGTGCCGAGCGCGCCCACGTTCGATGACCAGGCGAACGTCATCGCCTCGGCGCGCGGATCCATCGCCTCCACCGTGAACGTCACGCGTTCGCCCGCGAGCGCGCTCGTGGCGGACTGCGACGTGGTCTTCACGATCGGCGGCGCCTCCGCCCGCACGCACAGGTTCACGAGCTGCTCCGTGCTTCCACCCAAGCTGTCCGTCACGGCGCCCTTCAGCTGACAGCCGCAGTCCAGGGGCGCCGCCGTCGGAGTGAAGGAGGGATTGGCCCGGGTGACGCCCTCGAAGGTGCCCTCGCACGTCGCGCTCCAGGCGTACGTGAGCGCGTCTCCGTCCTCGTCCGTCACCGTCGCCTGGACCTGGAAGGGAGCGCCCAGCATGACCCGCTGGGGCTCTCCGGCCACGGCGGCCACGGGCGCGCGGTTGAACCACGTCTTCCTCAGCGACGCGGGCCCGCGCACGGTGCCCACGCCGATGTGGAACTGGAGCGTGGACTCCGCGCCCTGTGCGTCCGTGACCCGCAGGCGGATCATCGCGTCATCCTTGAGGGTCAGGTCGTATCCGGTGCCCGCATCGCCCTCGGTGCCAGCATCGGCATCGGGGACCGGCGGGCGCGCGGCTGTCCATTCACAGGTCGCGTCCTCGCAGGCGAGCACCCCGCCGGAGGCGGTCCATTCGTAGGTCAGCGCCCCCTCCTCCTGGTCACTCACCTGCGCGCTCAGCGCCACGGTGTCGCCAGGAGCCACGATGGCGCTTTGCGCGCGCACCGCGTGGATGCGAGGCGCATGGTTGGCCAGCCCTGGCGCGCCAGACTCCGGCAGGGGCACCAGGACCACGAGCGCTTCGCCATACAGCGGCAGCTTCACCCTAGCGTCCGGGCTCACGGAGGCCACCACCGCCTCCGCGGCATCCTCGGCGGTCACGGTCAGCTGGAGCTCCTCCTCGGGAGACGCTGGCTTCACGGCGGCCGACCACGCGATGCCGCCATCCGGATCCGTCGCGGACGTCAGCGCCTTCGTCTCCGTGGCGCCCGACGCGTGCGTCACCGAGGCCGTCACCTCGACGACCTCCAGGGACCGGGGCGGCGCGACCACGAGCCGCGCACCCCCGGCCAGCGGCGCCGTGACGGCGGGCTCCTCCTCCACGCAACCGAACGTGGTCAGCAGCAACAACCCCACGAGGTGCAACACACGGGCGGGCTTCAGGGTCACGGCATCCTCGGGGAAGGCGGACGGGAGTGCGAACGATACCGGGCCCTTCCCACCCGTCCAATCCACGGGGAGCACGGGCCGTGTGTGCCCGGCACGCCGTCCAATGCCTGCCAATCCCCCGCGACCCGAGGGCCGGTGCTACGGCAATCCTCGCTCGGCGCTGTACTGCTCGACCCACTCCCCTATCCGGGCAATCACCCGTGCGTGGTCGTTGCCCAATTCCGGCAGCAGGGCCGCGCCGTACCAGTGCGGGTGATGTCGCAGGTCCGGCCGCTTCGCGAAGACCCACTCCCGGAAGGCAGGATGCTCTGGCGGATGCCCCAGGTCCTCGCGTGCACAGTCGTACGCGAAGATGCACATGAACAGATACGACACGTTGATCGACACGTAGTCGGGGGTCCCCACCAGGTACATGCCCGGCCGCTCACACCAGAGACGCATCCAGGCCAGCAGGTGGGTGGGGCGAGCAGCGGGAGCCATCCGGGAAGCCTACCCCCCTCGACGGCGAAGTCCTCTCCCGAGCGTTCGCGCCACCCTCCCGCCGCATGGTCCCGGACCGCATCGCGGTGCTGCATTCCGCCGAGTGCACCCGCCCGAGTCCCGCCGTCCCCAGCCCTGGCCCATCCGGCTCACACACTGGGCCAACGTGCCGCTGCTCGCCATCCTCGCGGCCAGCGGGCTCCAGATCCTCGCCGCGTATCCGCTCATGGGGGCTCGCGGGCGGCCCATCGCGCTCTACCCCTTCCAGGACGCCGTGCCGCCGTCGTGGCTGCGCCTGGGGGACTGGCTCGCGGGGGCGCGCAGCTGGCACTTCGCGTTCGGCTGGTTCCTGGCCCTCAACGGCTTCGTCTACGTGCTCTACCTCGCCATCAGCGGCGAGTGGCGCCGCCGCCTGTTCCTCCCGCGCCGCGACACGCGCGACGCCGTGGCCACGCTCGCGTACTACCTGCGGCTGCGCCCCGCGCCCGCGCAGACAGGCCTCTACAACGGGCTCCAGCGGCTGGCGTACACCGCCACGCTGCTCATGGGCGCGCTGTCCCTCCTGTCCGGGCTCGTCCTCTACAAGCCCGTGCAGCTCCAGTGGCTCACGAGGCTCTTCGGCGGCTACGACCCCGCGCGCTTCGTGCACCTGCTGCTGCTCGCGCTGTTCGCGTTCTTCACCGTGGGCCACGTCTTCCTGGTCGCCCTGCACCCGCGCACCTTCGGGGAGATGATCACCGGCGGGAGGAAGCCCGATGCCTGAGCGCGTCCTCACCCGCCGCCGCGTCCTCCTGGGCGCCGCCGCGCTCGCCACCAGCGCCTGCGACTCCCAGCGTCCGCGCGCGGGCTTCCTCGGCGTGATGGACCGCTTCAACGAGCGCGCCCAATCCGCCCTCTTCCATCCCCAACGGCTCGCCCCCGAGGAGCCCGCCGAGCAGCTCACCCCACCCGGCGACTTCCCGCATTACTTCATCTCCGAGACCGTGCCCCTGGCCCCCGCTGACTGGAGGCTGGAGGTGGAGGGACTCGTGGCCCGGCCGCGCGCCTTCACGCTGGAGGAACTGCGGCGGCTGCCCCGGACCGACTACCGGATCCGCCACCACTGCGTGGAGGGCTGGAGCGCGGTGGCGTCCTGGCACGGCGTGGCCATCCGCGACCTGGCGGAAGCCGTGGGCGCGGACCCGCGCGCGGGGTTCGTGGAGTTCCGCTCGTTCGACCAGGGCTACTACTCGTCGTGGGACGCGCCGAGCGCGCTGCACCCGCAGACCATGCTCGCGTACGGCATGAACGGAGCGCCGCTCATCCCCGGCCACGGCGCGCCGCTGCGCCTCTATTCGGGCGTGAAGCTGGGCTACAAGATGGTGAAGTACCTCACCACCGTGCGCTTCCTCCCGGAGGCCACGGGGGGCACCTGGGAGGACCGGGGCTACGAGTGGTTCGCCGGCGTGTAGCCCGCGGGTCCTTCAGCGCTTGGAGGTGACGACGCCCGGCAGGAACGGCGTGAAGCCGCGCTTGCGCAGGCTCTCGCGCTCGGCGAGCAGGGCCGCCAGCGCGGCCTCGCGCGTGGGGAAGTGGTTCACCGCGGCGCCGTTGATGACGCCGCTGGTGCCAATGTACATGAGCGTCATCTCGTCGCCGCCGTAGCGGTACGAGCGGTGCGTGTTGCGCTCCAGCACCTCGCGGCGCACCTTGCCGAAGGTGCGCCCCGCCGTGTGGCGGACGATGAGCCCGCTCAGGTTGATGAGCAGGTCCACCCGTCCGTTGAACCTGGCGAACTGCGCCTCCACCTCGTCCCGCCAGCGGAACACGTCCTCGTCCGACACCAGGATGCAGTCGGTGAAGTTCGCGGTGACGACGTCGTGCTCGTCGTCGCGCTCGAACGACATACCCCAGGCCATGGCATGTCCTCCTTCAAGCCTGCGCGGCGTTGCCCGCGAGGAACGCCGACACCAGCGCGGCCGTCTCCGCCGGACGCTCCACCTGGGGGTAGTGCCCCGGCCCCGGCAGGTACGTCATGCGCGCGTTCTGGATGAGCCCCACCACCGCCTGCCGGAGGAACGTGGGCGGCAGGAACGGATCATCCGTGGCCACCACCAGCGTGGGCGAGGTGATGGCGGACAGCCGGTCCGCGAAGCCGCCCGCCGTCCAGGAATCGAAGCACTGCTCGATGGCGTCCTTCGACACCTCGGCCGAGTCCTTCAGCAGGACCTCCAGCGACTCCGGCGACAGCTGCTTGCAGGCCAGGCCCAGGATGGTCTTCTGCTTCTCCCGGTCCCCCGCGGAGGTGCGGAACAGCCCGGCCGCGTCCGGAGGCAGGGGCAGCCCCGCCGCGGGCACCGTGTTGAGCAGCACCAGTCCGCTGACGCGCGAAGGCGCCTCCGCCGCCACCCACTTGGCGATCTGCCCGCCCATGCTGTGGCCCACCAGCGCGAAGCGCTGCGCCTTCGCATGGTCCGCCACCGCGAGCACGTCCTTGGCGTACTGCGCCAGCGTGTACCCCGACGCCGGACGCCCGGACGCCCCGGTGCCCCGGTGGTCCGGGACGATGAGCCGCAGGCCGGTCATGTCCAGCTTCTCCAGCATCGCGTCCCACACCGCGCCGGACACCATCCACCCGTGCACCAGCACCACGTCGCGAGGGCCGTCCCCGAACACCCGGTAGTTCAGGGGAGTTCCATCCGTCGCGTTGGTCGTGGGCATGGGGGCTGTCCTCTTCGAGGGGAAAGACTGAGAAGTCACGTCTTGCTGGGGGAGGCGTAGCAAGCCACGACTGGGGCATGGCCGTCCACCTGCTCGGGGGTTGCCTGACGGTCCGAGGGGCGAGCTGTCCTGACGAGTAGGTGCACGTGGAGGGAATGAAGGGTGGGAGCGGGTGCGCGCTTGCGGCAGACTCGGGTGCGTCATGACGGATGGACGCAGCGGGACGGCGGGAGCGAAGCGCACGGTGTACTGCGAGGACGCGCTCGCGTGGCTGGACGCGCGGCCGGTGCTGGAGGGGTGCTCGATGGTGGCGTCGCTGCCGGACGTCTCCGAGTTCCCGCAGCTCACGGTGCCCCAGTGGAAGGACTGGTTCGTGGGGGCGGCGGCGAAGGTGTTGTCGCGGGTGCCAGCGGACGGGGTGGCGGTGTTCTACCAGTCCGACGTGAAGAAGGACGGGGCGTGGGTGGACAAGGGCTACCTGGTGTCGAAGGCGGCGGAGATGGCGGGGTGCGACACGCTCTGGCACAAGGTGGTGTGCCGCAGGACGCCGGGGACGGTGACGTTCGGGAGGCCCGCGTACTCGCACCTGCTGTGTTTCAGCCGGGGGCTGAAGGCGGACCCGGCGAAGTCCACGGCGGACGTGTTGCCGGACCCCGGAGAGGTGACGTGGACGCGAGGCATGGGGCTCAACGCGTGCCTCGTGGCCTGCCGCTTCATCCTGGAGCAGACGCGCACGCGCACGGTGGTGGACCCCTTCTGCGGCCACGGCACCGCGCTCGCGGTGGCCAACGCCCTGGGTCTGGACGCGGTGGGCGTGGAGCTGAGCCGCAAGCGAGCACGCCGCGCGAGGAACCTCCAGGCGGCGTGGACGGGCGGGAAGCTGGTGCTCTCCAGCGCGGCCGGTGACGGCGAAGACGAGCCGTCACCGGAGTGACGGCTCAGGCCGCCTGCGCTCCCGCGAGCGCCTGGGCCACGTCCTTCTCCAGCTGGGTGAGGAACGTCTCGAACAGGCGCTCCTCCAGCGCGAGCGCGGGCTCCAGCGTCGTGCCCACCTTGGTCAGGCGGTCCGTGCACGCATCCTCGATGGCGCGGCGGTGGGACTGCTCCTCCACCACCACGCGCCCCAGCTCCTCGCGCACCACCGCGTGCCGCGTGGCCGCCTTGTAGAGCGGGTAGAGCACCATCGCCCGGCGCTCCACCACCGCCGTGGTGAGCAGGTAGTGCAGGTACACGTCCGTCGTCCCCGTGATGCCCGTCACCCACTCCGCCAGCTGCCGGTCCAACGACTGGAACCACGCCGACGCCGCGTCCACGCTCAGGAACTCCGTCACGTCCTCGCGGCCCGCCACCTCACAGGCCAGGCGCTTGAACGTGAACGCGTGGCGCGTCTCGTCCGCCAGGTGCCCCAGCACCTCCAGCGACGGGTGCCGGTCCGCCACCGTGCGCGAAATCTTCCGCGCCCCGATGAACTCCAAGAGCGACAACGTGTGCAGCCACCGCACTTCCAACTCCGGAGCTTGAGCCAGCTGCCGCAACACCGTCTGGATTCTGTCACGCATGGGGCGCCCCTCTATCGCGCCCCGCACGCCCTCCCAAGCACTGTCGCTCCGGACAGGAGTCATCACGCTCCCTGACCGGAAAGCCAGGGACGGCGGACTGGCCAACAATGCCCATGCCCCCGCGTTTGACCGGGGGGCCCCCGCCGCCGTTTGCTTCTCCGTGTCGAGGGCTGTGCCTGGCGCCGGGGGGTTGACCAGCATGCGTCCGTATCGCGGAGACCTGCATCCGTCCGGGCGCCGTCCTGCCCGCGCCGCCGTGTCGCGGACCGGCACCGGAGCGCGCGCATGAAGTCCCCGCCCCTGTCCTCCTGCCAGGGAGTGACGGCCTTCCGCCGCTGGATGCGCGCCCAGGACGCGGGCCGGCTCCTCGCGTCCCTGCGCGTGCGCCCCCTCGCGGGCCATCTCCTCCGGGGCTCGGCGCTCGTGGGCGCCGTCGCGTGGGCCCCCGGCGTCCACACCTTCTTCGCCGTGCCCCTCACCTCCGCGCTCGCGTGCTTCCTTCCCGGCGCCGTCCACCGCGTCGCCTTCGCCTTCGTGCACGCACGCCACCGGCGAGTAGGCGCGGGGAGCTGGCTCGCGTGGCTGCCGGGCCTGGCGCTGGAGCACTTCTTCCTCGCGGGCCTCACCGCGCTCGCCGCGCCCTCCGGGGCGCTCATCCTCGGCGTGCTGCTCATCGGCACCTCGGCGGTGCATGGCCGGCGCTACCGCGTGACGTGCCGCGAGCCCTTCCTCCTGGCCGGCACGCTCGCGGCCCTGCTGGGCGCGGCGGTCCTGGCGTGGCACTCCCAGAACGGGCTGCTGCTCGCCGTCGTGGGGCCCGCGGCCCTGGTCGCGCAGGTGTACCTGGGCTCGCTCGCCATGCGCTACGACCAGGCCCGCGCGGACGCGGACCGCCTGCGCGCCGCCGTGCACGCGCAGCTCGTGGAGCAGCAGGAGCGCGACGTGGGCCGCCTCACCCAGGCCATGGCCGAAATCCTGGGCCACCACCAGGGCATGGACCAGGCGCTGCACGACGCCGGCACCGCCGCGGACATGATGAAGGCCTTCGGCACGCAGCGCGGCGTGCTCGCGCGCACCGGCTTCGAGGACCAGGCGCGCCAGCTCCAGGACAGCCTGCGGCAGCTCCAGGAGATGGTGAAGGAGGTGCGCGCCAAGAGCCGCCGCTTCGCCGGCACGGAGCCGGAGGCCGTGGACCTGGGGCTGGTGCTGGAGTCCGTGCAGGCCCAGGTGTCCCTGCGCTTCCCCGACGTGGACATCCACGTGGAGCTGCCGAGGTCCCAGCCGCCTCGCGCGCTCCTGCGCGGCGGGCCGCTCACGCTGCGCCGGGTGGTGGAGAACCTGGTTGTCAACGCATGCGAGGGCAATGGCGAACAGGGCGCGTCCCGGGTCTTCATCCGAGCACGCACCGAACCCCTCAGCGGACGCCTGGAGGTGGAGATCGAGGACGACGGACCCGGCTTCCCTCCGGAGCGCCTCAACGCGCCCGCGGAGGAGCTCTACACGACCAAGTCCCAGGGAACGGGGCTGGGCCTCTACACCAGCGAGTGCCTGCTCCGCGCCAGCGGAGGCCTGCTGCACCGGCACAACGGACCAGGAGGCGGCGCCCTGCTCCGCATCCTGCTGCCCCGGGAGTACCCATGAAGCCCCTCAGCGCCCCCACCCTGACGCCGTCCACGACCCTGACGCGCGGGCGCGAAGCGAATGAGGCGGTGGCCCCGTCCAGCGGCCCGGCCCTGCTCACGCCCTTCGACGTGCGCGCCTACCATGAAGCCCTCGCCGCGCGCGGCCTCGCCCGCCAGGGCACGCGCCCCCGCGTGTACTGCCACACGGGGCTGGTGGACCGGCTGCCTCCGCCCGGCACGCCGGGGCCGGAGCTGCGCGAGCGGCTGAGGGACTCGCAGGAGGCGATGCTCGCGGAGCTCGCACGCGCCATGGGCCCCTTCCCGGACGGCGGCGAGGTGCTCGACGTGGGCAGCGTCCTGGGCGGCAGCGCGCTGTACTGGGCCCAGGAGCACCGCGCGCGCGTGACGGCGATGGTGACCGTGCCCACGCACCTGGAGCAGGTGCGCCGCTTCGTGCACGAGGCGGGCATGGGCGCGCACGTGCAGGTCCGGCAGTGCACGGGCGAGCCGCCCCGGACCCGCGAGTGCTACGACGCCGTCATCGCCGTGGAGAACACCTGTGCCCAGCCCCGCTCGGAGTGGCTGCGCGGCGTGCACGCCCGGCTCAAGCCCGGCGGCATGCTCGCCATCGCGGACTGCTTCTGGGTGCGGCCCAACGCCGTGCATCCCTCCGAGAACGCGTGGAGCCGGCACCTGGGCAGCGTGAACGCGTTCCTCGCCGACGCGCGCGACGCGGGCCTGGAGCTGGAGGCACATGACGACGTGTCCGCGCGAGCGGTGGGCTTCTGGACGCTGAGCTCGGAGCTGCGCGTCCACGAGCACCTGGCCCGCGCGCCCACGGACGCCCACAGCCTGCGCGCCGCGCTCAACGCCGTGCGCGCCGAGTCGCGCCGCGAGCACCTGTGGCTGCAACAGGGCCTGCTGGATGGCGGGCTGGAGTACGCGCTGCTCGTGCTGCGCCGCGAGGTCTGATCCCTTGCCCACGGGCAGACGGGCCTGCGGGCCCCTGCCCCATGGCACGCTGAGAGGGCGGCCCGGCATCGTGCAGCCCCCGGACGATGCTCCCGCTCCATTCCACCCCCAGCCTTGGGTTCGTCACACCAACAAGGGGGGTCGAGCATGAAGGGTTTCACGCGATGGATGGTGCTGGGGGCGGTGGCGGGCGCGATGGCCCTGACGGGGTGCCAGAGCAAGGAGCGCTCGCAGGAGGGCATGGGTGGGACGGGAGGCGCCGGAAGCACCCAGGGGACCCAGGGCACGCAGGGGACCCAGGGCACTGAGCCCAGCATGGGCGGGGGGCAGGAACCGAGCACGCACCCGAGCCAGGGCGAAGGTTCGACGATGGATCAGGGCACGGGTGGAGCCGGCTACGACGCGGGCACGGGCGGATCCGGCTACGACGCGGGCACGGGCGGATCCGGCATGGAGGGCTCCGGTGGCTCGGGCAGCACCACCGGCGGCTCCATGACGCCGGAATCCAGCGGCAACACCGACACCGGGCACACGGGTGGCTCGGTCCCCGAGCCCACCCGCTAGGCCATGAGCCTCGGGACGGCGCGGGCGTGCCCGGGTGGCACGCCCGCGCCCTTCTTCAAGTCTTCACCAGGTCGGGACTCCAGCACCCCCGCGAGGTTGGCGAAGGGATGCGGGCGCTCGTGTCGTGCGAATCGCAGGGTGCCCGTGCGGGACTTCGCGCGAAGCGCAAGAGGACTGGACGCGCATCCAACGTGCTGGATTTCCACCGGTGAACGCCCAGTAGGACCTGGGGGCACCACCTGTGTCCACCCGTGCATCACCCCGGGGGGTGGGAAAGTCGGGAGGACGGCAGGACTCGGGTACGGTGCCCGCACGATGCGCTTCTCCTTCGTGCACGCCGCGGATCTCCATCTGGACACGCCGTTCCGGGGAGTGGCCACGCACGGCCCGCTCCTGGAGCGCTTCCAGCAGTCCACCTTCCATGCGCTCGCGCGCATCGTGGACGTGTGCCTGCGCGAGCGCGTGACGTTCCTGCTGCTGGCCGGGGACCTGTTCGACGTGAAGGACCGCTCGGTGCGCGCGCGGCTGGCGCTGCGCACGGAGCTGTCGCGGCTGGACCGCGCGGGCATCCAGACCTTCATCGTCCACGGCAACCATGACCCGCTGAGCGGAGACACCGGCACGCTGGGGCTGCCCGCGTCGGTGAAGGTGTTCGGCCCGGAGTGGGAGGACGTGGAGGTCCGGCGCGAGGGCCGGCGCCTGTGCCACGTGCAGGGCGTGTCCTATCCGGACGTGGAGGTGCGCGAGAACCTGTCCGCGAGGTTCCGCCGCACCGGCGAGCACTTCAGCGTGGGCCTGCTGCACGCGAACCTGGGCGGCGACGCGGGCCACGCCAACTACGCGCCCTGCACGGCCGCGGACCTGGCGGCGGGTGGGCTGGACTACTGGGCCTTGGGGCACGTGCACACGCGCGCGGAGCACCTGCTACCCGGAGGCGGCGTGGCGGTGTACCCCGGCAACCCGCAGGGCCGGCACGTGCACGAGACAGGCGAGCGCGGCTGCGTGGTGGTGGACGTGGAGGACGGCGTCGCGCGCAGGAGGTTCGTGCCGGTGGACCGCGTGCGCTGGCACCGGCTGGACGTGCCGCTCGCGGGCGTCACGTCGCTGGACCTGCTCCAGGCGGTGGCCACGGAGGTGGTGGAGTCGCGCTGCGCGGAGGACTTCGACGGGCACGCGGTGCGCCTCACGCTGGCCGGACGCGGCCCGCTGCATCGGGAGCTCGCGAGGCCCGGCGCGAGGACGCAGCTGGAGGCGTACCTGCGCGAGCGGCTGGCGCGCGCGCATCCGCCGGTGCTGCTGGAGTCGCTGCGTGATGGCAGCCGGCCGGAGGTGGACCTGGAGGCGGTGCGCGCCGGGGGCGGCTTCCTGGGCACGCTGCTGGAAGAGGCGCAGGCGCTGTCCCATGACGACGAAGCGCTCGCGTCGCTGTGGGACGACGAGGACCTGACGACGCTGGGACAGCGGCTCAAGCGGCTGGGCGTGGACGCGCTGGAGGCGCCCCGGCCGGAGCTGGTGGCGCAGGCGGGCCAGCGCGGCGTGGAGCACCTCCACGAGGAGGCATCATGAAGCCGGGCCTGCGCATCAACCGCTTCCAGGTGGACGGCTTCGGGCACTTCCGAGGGTACTCGGGGACGCCGGGGCCGGGGCTCACGCTGCTGTACGGGCCCAACGAGGCGGGCAAGAGCACGCTGCTCGCGTTCCTGCGTGGCGTGCTGTTCGGCTTCGAGAAGCGCGGCCAGCCGGAGCGCTACGAACCGGAGGGCGCGCTCTTCGGCGGTGAGCTGTGGCTGGAGACAGCCGTCGGCCCGCTGGTGGTGCACCGCCACGGCGGCAAGCGCGCGTCGGAGGGCACGCTCACGGTGCGCGGCCTGGATGGACAGCCGCTGCCGGAGACGCTGCTCGACCAGGCGCTGGCGGACGTGCCGCGCGAGCTGTTCTTCGAGGTGTTCGCCTTCCGCCTGGATGAGCTGTCCTCGTTCCAGCGGCTCGCGCAGCAGCGCGGCGTATCGGAGGCGCTGTTCGCCGCGGGCATGCAGGGCGCGCGGAGGCTGCCGGAGGCGGTGGAGCGGCTGCGCAAGGACGCCGAAGCGCTGTACGCGCCGCGCGGGCAGAAGCCCGAGCTGAACCGCGTGATGAAGGAACTGGAGGAGGTGCAGCAGGCGCTGCGTGAAGCGGGAGACCGGCCCGCGCTCTACTTCTCCACGCGCGACCAGCTGGCGGAGCGCATCGCGGAGGGCCACGCGCTGGAGGTGGCGCGCAAGCACACCGAGCATGCGCTGGACCGCGCCTCGCGATTGGAGTCCGCGCTGGGGGACCTGGCGGTGCTCGCGCGCGACCGGGCGGAGCTGGCCACGCTGCCGGTGCTGGACACCTTCCCGCCGGGCGCGGAGACGCGGCTGGAGGACGTGCTCCAGCGGCGCAAGACGTACCGCGCCCAGCAGGCGCAGCTGCATGAGCGGCTGACGCCCATCGAAGAAGCTCGGGAGCGGCTGGCGGCCCCATGGCCCGTGCGCGAGCGCGCGGAGTCCCTGCGCACGGCGCTGGCCACGTACTCCGGACACTCCGAACAGCTCCGCTCGCTGCCCGCGCGCAGGGCGTCGCTCACGTCGCGGCGGCGGCAGCTGGAGCAGTCGCTGGGAGAGCTGGGGCTCGCGGTGGACGCGGGCGGATTGCTCGCGCTGGACCTGGGCGCGAGGGCGCGAGGAGAGCTGGAGTCGCTCGCGGGGAGGCTGGACGCGGCGGACTCGGCGCTCGCGCAGGCGGAGGCGGAGCAGGCGCGCACGCGCGAGGAGCGGGCGCGGCTGGAGACAGCGCTGGGGAGGGTCCAGGCGGAGCTGGAGGTATTGCCCGAGGAGCGGCCCGCGCAGGTGCGGCAGCGGCAGGCGGCGGTGGGGCGGATGCGCGCGGTGCGCGGAGATTTGGAACGGCTGGCCGAGCAGCGGATGGAGCAGCGCCGTCAGATGGACGGCGTGCGGGCGCCCACGGACGCGGTGCCGCTGCGCTCGCTGTTGCCGCTGTCGTGGGTGGTGTCGGCGGCCATCGTGGCGTGGGGGTTCGCGGCGCTCGCGGCGTGGCTCGCGGGTCCGTCGGTGGGCGTGCTGTGCGCGGTGGGCGGCCTGCTGCTGGTGGGGTTGCTGCTGTTCGTGCGCCACCGCGTGGAGACGGCGCGCAAGGCCAGCCTGGAGGCGCAGGCGGCGCGGCACCGCTGGCGGCAGCAGGAGGAGGAGCGCTTCCGCTCGGTGCAGGCCGCGATGTGCGCGCGGGAGGAGCTGCTCCAACGCGAGCTATTGAACGCCTCCGGCGCGGCGGGGCTGTCCCCGGGCGCGTCGCTGTCGGACCTGGCCGCGCAGGAGTTACAGCTCGCGGAGCTGCTGACGCAGGCCGAGCGGCGCGAGCTGCTGGTGCGCGAGGAGGACACGCTGCGCACCGCTTGGGACACGGCGGTGCGCGAGGACCAGCGCGTGGAGGAGGCGCGGCTGCGCGCGAGCCAGCGCGAGGAGGTGCTGCGCGAGGAGTGGATGGCGTTCCTGGTGGCGCGCCGCTTCCCGGAGGCCCTCTCCGCGGCGTCGGCGCTGACGCTGTGGCTGGATGCCGCGGCGCTGCGGCAGCGGCTGTTGGACCTGCGCACGGACGAAGAGGAGTTCACGGTGGCGGAGGCCGCGTGCAACGCGGTGACGACGCGGCTCTTGCAGGAAGCGCGGGCGGCGGCCCTGCCCGAGGGGCCTCCGGAGACGGTGGCCGCGCGGGTGTCCGTGGCGCTGGAAGAAGTGCGCTCCCGGGCTGCGGACCAGCGGCACCTGGACGGCCAGCGCGGCGAGCTGCTGGCGGAGAAGGCGCGGCTGGACCAGCTGTCACTGGACGAGGACCAGGCGTGGGAGGCGCTGCTCACGGAAGGCGGCTGCCAGGACGAGGCCACCTTCCGCCGCCGCGCGGTGCAGGCGCGAAGGTACGCGGAGCTGGCGGCCCGGGTGCGCGAGCACGTCCAGCGGGTGCAGGCGCTCACCGGCCTGGGTGAGAACGCGGCGAACGAGGAGGTCCACGCGGCGGGCGGTGAGACGGGCCTGAAGGAACAGCTCGCCACGCTGCGCGAGCGCCACAAGGCCGAGAGCGAACGCCACAAGGCCGTGCTCACGGAGCAGGGCAGTCTGAAGACGCAGCTGTCGCAGTGGGAGAACGACGACCGCGTGTCGCGGCTGCGCATCCAGGAGGAGACGCTGCGCGCGAAGGCGGCGGAGCTGGCCACGCGCTACGCGGCGGACCGGCTGACGCTGGCGTTGCTCGGAAGGGCGCGCCGCAGGTTCGAGGAGGAGCAGCAGCCGCGCGTCATCCAACTGGCGAGCGAGCTGTTCTCCGAGCTGACGGCGGGGCGCTACCGCCGCGTCTTCATCCCGGCCGGGGACGCGCGCGAGCTGCGGGTGAGCGACGGCGCCAGGGACTGGAGCGCGGAGCAGCTGTCCCGGGGCACGCGCGAGCAGCTGTTCCTCGCGTTCCGGCTGGCCGTCATCCGCGACTTCGGAGAGACCCGGGGCGCGCTGCCGCTCATCACGGACGACGTGCTGGTGAACTTCGATCCAGAGCGGGCCCGGGGCGCGGTGCGGCTCTTCGCGAGGCTGGCGGAGGCCCACCAGGTCATCGCCTTCACCTGCCACCCGTGGCTGCGCGAGCACTTCGAAGCCGAAGGCGCCCACGTCCTGGAGCTGCCCGGCGCCACGAAGCCCCCCCGCGAAAGCCTGCGCGTCGTCTCCAGCGGCTAGCTAGAAGTCCTCCGCCACGAGCAGGCAGTCCCAGCCGTCATACGTGCCGTGGTACGACTCCACGATGTCTTGGATCTCCTCGGCCACCGCGTCCACCCGCGCGTCGTCCACGGTGTCCACCCGGTGGAAGTCCAGGCGCCACTCCACCCCGAGCACGCGCCCGGGCGCCCAGACGAGCTCACACCGGAAGCCCTGGAACCCCGCGCTCCTCAGCCGGGCCTCCGCGTCCTGCGCGAACGGCCCCACCTGGAAGGACACGCGGTGCTCCACCCTGCGGGCCACGTCCAGCGGCTCCCCCTCCGCTCGCAGGAGCGCGACCCGCTGGCGGTTCATCCTCAACTGATAGTGCAGGGGCGGCGGGAAGAGCATCCGGAGATACGCCGTCCAGTGGGGGTCCCACGTCCGTGACACGCCCACGTCATAGGTCCCCTGATGGGCCCGCACGAGCGGCCGTACCTGCCTGGCCGTGATGGACTTCGGGCCATACAGGTAGACGAACTGCACGCCTTGATCCACGAGGTGCCCGACCCTCAGCAGCCCCAGGGGACGCAAGCACGCCTCCAGCGCGCCCTGCACCGCGAACACCGCGTCCTCCTCGTCGCTGTCCCGGAGCCCGTTCGACATCGGGTTCTTCAACGGGAGGGCCAGTCGCCAGAGCACGGGGTGGCTGGCCATGGGCGCGAGCGGATTGGCGCCCAGGTCGATGCCCACGGTCTGCGGCCCCTGCGTGGACCACCGGAAGTAGTCCTCGAAGGCTTCCCGCCAGGGCTTTTCGAAGGACGGAGCGTTCATGCCGGGCGATTCTACCCGCCGCGCGGCACCAGCCCCTGGCGCACAAAAAAATACTGGGAGCGCGCCCCCTCGACGCGCTCCCAGTAACTCAACCCCTCCCCCGAGGGGTCCCCCTCTCGGATGCGGCCCCCAAAGCTCCGCGTCCGTCCTGCTTTTCCTTCAAGACGTCGACTACCGAAAACCTTGAGTCCCGGAAGATCGACCCCCGAAACCCTTTCCCCCTCCGCCCGGTCCGCTCTGCGTCCCGAGCCCTTGGACCCTGGTGGCTCTGCCCCCAGCATCCCCACCTCGCCTTCAATACGTCGGCCGCGGAAAACCTTGGTTCGGCCCTGCTTTTTTCGCCGTCCCCCTCTGAAGAGGCCCGCGT
>NZ_RAWC01000094.1:0-31379 GCF_003611685.1 Corallococcus sp. CA049B
GGGTCGGCGTCCTCCGCGTCGGCGGTGCGCTTCTTGGGCGCGATGCGCTCCTGGACGGCGGCGGCCTCCGCCTTGGCGCTCTTGCGGCGGCCCGTCTTCGCGTCCGTCTCCTCGGAAGGAGGGGTGGGGAGCGCGAACACGGGCGTCGTGGAGGCGGGCGCGGGGGGCGGCGTCTTCTCCTCGCGCACCAGGGCCAACTCCTGCGCCACGTCGTAGTAGCCGCACTCCTGGCGCTGGGCCGCGAGCGCCGGCGTCACGCCGCGCAGGATGTCCACCACCGCGAAGGGCCCCAGGGGGGACGTCTCCGGTTCACCGTCCGTGAGGGCGCGGACCCGGAAGTCCTCATCCTCCGTGAGGAGCGCGAGCGCCTCGCGGACCTGCTGTGCGGGGGCCGGAGCCTTCGCGCGTCGGCAGAAGTCCGACACCGCCACCGCCACCGGGGTGGGTACGTCATCGGGCTGCCGTCTTCTCTGCCAGGGACTGATCATGGAAAGGTTCGGAAAATTGCTCGTTTACGAGGGCGGATGCCTCTATCTTCGCGGCCAGACAGGTGTCAATGAGCCAGTCCGGCCTCAATGTAAACAGCTCACGCGCGGCGCAAGCCGAAGACACCGGACTTCATGGTAGTCAGCGGGGGAGCGGGCGCTCGCCCGGGCCGGCCGTCGAAATTGTCTTGCGGGAGCAGGCATCCCCACCCCAACACATGGGGTGCTCCAGAGATTGCAGATGACGACCCATCACCACAGCCACTCCCACTCCCACGGCCCCTCGGACAAGGACAAGGACGAGGTCCTGGCGCGCTACATGGCCCAGCACGGGCTGAAGAGCACGCGCCAGCGCAGCCTCATCATCGACACCTTCTTCGAGGTGGGCGGACACCTGTCCGTGGAGGAGCTGTGGAACAAGGTGCGCGAGCAGGACACCAAGGTGTCCGTGGCCACCGTGTACCGGACCATGAAGCTGCTCAACGAGTGCGGCCTGGCCCACGCGCGCAACTTCGGTGACGGGCAGACGCGCTACGAGGCGGCGGCGGGGCGCGAGCACCACGACCACCTCATCTGCACGAGCTGCGGCACCATCGTGGAGTTCGAGAACGACCGCATCGAGACGCTCCAGGACGCGGTGGCGCGCAAGCACGGCTTCACGGTGACGTCGCACAAGATGGAGCTGTACGGCTTGTGTCGTGGGTGCCAGCTCCGGGGTGGCCCGCCGGGGACCGAGGCCTGAGCGCGTGAGCCCGGTGCGACGACGCGCGCTCCTGTGCGCGGTGGCGCTGGGCGCACTGTCCCTCACGGACTGTCGCCACGGCGGGCCGGTGGACGCCGGGCCCGCGTTCTACCGGGCGCTGTGGCTGCCGTCGGTGGGGCCCACGCGCTACGACCCCCGCCAGCTCCCGGGCAAGGTGGTGCTGGTGTCCTTCATGGCCACCTGGTGCTTCCCGTGCCTGGCGGATCAGCCCACGCTGACGAAGCTCCAGCAGACCTACGGTCCCCAGGGCTTCCAGGTCGTCGCGGTGGGGATGGACCTCGACGAGGGCAAGGTGCTGGGCCCGTTCGCGGACCACTACGCCTTTCCCTACCCGGTGCTGCTGTCCGACGAGCGGATGCGCGCGGGGGAGAGCGCCTTTGGCCGCATCCGGGCGCTGCCCAGCACGGTGCTGCTGGACCGGCACGGCCGCGCGGTGGCCGCGTGGCAGGGGATTGAAGGCCAGGCGGACGTGGCGAAGGCCATTGAAAAGCTGCTGAAGGCGGACTGATTTCCGCCTGCGCCCGGAGTGCTACAGGGCTGGAGCGGAATAGTTGCGGGCAGGGGGGCCGCTGGTACCTTCGCCGGCGCTCATGACGTCCCGGCGAAAGCTCCTGATGGTGGCGGCGGTGGTGGCGGTGGCCTTGAGCCTCGCTTCGGTGGCGGACGCCAAGGGCTTCCGGCGCTACCTGCGCCTGCGCCAGGACGTGGAGGCGCTCGACGAGCGCAACCGCGCGCTGGCCGCGCAGAACGACGCGCTCCGCAAGGAGATCGCGGCGCTGCGCAAGGATCCGGCGACGCTGGAGCAGTCGGTCCGTGAGGAGCTCGGCTACGTGAAGCCGGGCGAAATCGTCTTCCACCTGGAGTCGCCATGACCTCGTTGTCCGTGGTGCCCTCTCCCGCGAAGCTCGTGCGCGCGTTCTTCCGAGCCATCCCCGCGACGGTGGCGCTGGCCACGTTCGTCCACCTGGCGCGCGGCGGCTTCCGGGGCCTGCACACGCTGGGCTGGACGGAAGCGGCGCTGGTGATGGGGCTGCTCATCGGCATCGGCATGGCGGCGTGGCGCCGGGCCATGCGCTCCTCGGTGGGCGCGGTCATCGACCTGCGCGACGACCTGGAATTGGGCGGCGGGCTCATCTCCGCGGCCTTCATCGTGGTGGCCATTGGCGGCGGGGAGCTGTTCCCCATCGTCTATCTCCTGATGGCGTTCCTGGTGGCGTTCCTGCCTCGCAACGCGGGCATGACGCTCCTGGGCGTGGCGCTGGTGTACGACGGCCTGGTGACGCTGGGCGGGCCGGTGGTGAACGTCACCGGGTTCCTGACGCACACGCTGTTCCTGGCGCTGTTCGCGGGGCTGTACCACCTGGTGCTGTCCGCGCGGATGTTGGTGGCGAAGCGGGCGGAGTCGGACGCGGTGCAGAAGCGCATCCGCGAGGTGGAGGAGCGCGCGCGCACCTTCCGGCTGGTGTCCTCCGGGACGCAGGACAGCTTCAGCGGGATGAACTCCGACGAGAAGTGGCTGGTCGCGTCGGTGAAGGAGATTGAAGGCGCGGTGCACGCGGCGCTGGAGATCGCGGAGACGGGCCTGCGCACGGACACCTGCGCGGCGTTCCTGCTCACGTCGGACGACCGGAGCCTGAAGCTGTACGACTGCCGCTCGGGGTCGGAGCGGGTGCAGCGCGAGAAGTTCAACGCGGGCGAGGGCATCATCGGCGGCGTGCTGAAGCGCCGCGCGCCGGTGCGGATGAACTCGCCGCAGGGGCTCAAGGGCGTCACGTACTACGAGGGCGGCGGCCCCACGGTGCAGGCGCTGCTGGCGGTGCCCATCCTGGAGGGCAGCGGGCTGGTGCGCGGCGTGCTGGTGGCGGACAAGCTCAAGAACGAGCCGTTCACGGACCAGGACGAGAAGATGCTGACCACCATCGCGGGAGAGGTGCTGCGCTCCATCGAGGTGGAGCGGGTGATGAGCTACATCCGCAAGACGCGCGACGAGAAGGACCGGTTCTTCCGGGCGATTGAAGAGCTCAACCGCGCGGGCAGCCCGGACCAGGTGTTCGTGGCGGTGCTGGAGGCGACGCGGCAGCTGGCGGGGCTGGACTTCTGCGCGGTGACGCTGGTGTCGGAGCAGGAGGGCAAGCGGGTGCACCGCGTGGCGCGGATGACGGGCGTCACGGCGCAGGGCAAGGCGCTGGAGGGCCAGACGTTCCAGGACAACAACGGCCTGGTGGCGAACGTGGTGCGCTACGGGGCGCCCTTGCCGGGGCGGGACATCAAGGCGATGGACCGCCAGGTCATCTTCGATGAGGAGACGCAGGTGCGCGGCCTGGGCGCGCTGAAGATCTTCCCGCTGGTGGCGGGGGACCGGATCCTGGGCACGCTGGTGGCGGGGTCGCGCAAGAAGGCGGCGTTCGAGCAGGACGTGCTGCGGATGATCGAAGTCATCGCCATCCAGGCGGCGCAGGCGGTGTTGCGCGCGCAGCTCTACGAGCAGATGGAGCGGATGGCGACGACGGACGGCCTCACGGGCCTCTTGAACCACCGCACGTTCCAGTCGCGCGCGGACGACATCCTGGCGCAGGCGCGGCGGTACAACCGCAAGTGCTCCATCATGTTGACGGACGTGGACCACTTCAAGAGCGTGAACGACACCTACGGCCACCCGACGGGCGACCAGGTGCTCAAGGGCGTGGCGCGCATCATCAAGACGCTGGCGCGGGACACGGACGTCGTCGCCCGCTACGGCGGCGAGGAGTTCGTGATGGTGATGCCGGAGACGGACGTGCAGGGCGCGAAGATCATCGCGGAGCGCATCCGCGAGGCGGTGATGGCGGAGGTGTTCCAGACGGAGATGGGCCCGCTGCGCATCACGATGTCTCTGGGCATCGCGACGTTCCCGGACAACGCCATGGAGAAGCAGCAGATGATCGACCTGGCGGACCAGTGCCTGTACCACTCGAAGCGCAACGGCCGGAACCAGTCCGTGACGGTGGCGCAGATGCAGGGCGGCCGGAAGCTGGCGGCGGTCGCGGAGTAGGGCTGTTCAGTCCAGGTCCGCGAGCTGGCCTTGCGCAAGCTCGCGGTAGTACGGCACGACCTCGACGGCGAGCAGGTCCCGCATCTGCTGGCGCGCGCCGTCCAGGTCGCCCTGGTCGCGCAAGCGATACATGCGGTGGAGCGCGTCGCCCAGGCGTCGTGAGCCCTCCGTGACGCGCTGTCGCATCTGGTGGAGGAGGGTGAGCGCGGCCTCCGGGGTGCGCAGTCCCGCTTCCACCTCCGTGGTGGTCATGGCCACGGAAGGCCCCGCGCGTCGCAGGAGCGTGCGCAGGGCGTCGTCCAGGACGATGGTGCCCTCCTGCTGGGCGCGCGTGTCGAGCACCCGGAGTTGATGCCAGTCGCCTTCGAGGTCTTCGACCATGGCTCACTTCCTGGAGGTGGGAGCACACGCCTTGAAGGGCCATTCCTTCTGCCCCTCGCAGTATCGCAGGCAGTCATAGCAGCGTCCCTTCCAGCCCTGGTTCTTGCAGTCGACGTAGCTGCGAATGCAGGCCTGCTGCCATTCAGGCAGGTGGGCGTTATTCGCGAAGTCGTCCTCGCTCAGGCGTGACGCTTCGTAGGCTGTTTTCAAGACGGTGAGTGCGGCAACCGTCTCTGCCTCCGATGCACCGCAGCTGTCGACGGGACTCAGCGGGTGCGTCTTGATGCAGCAACTCATGGTGGAGTCCGCCGGAGTGCAGGTCGCGAGCGGTGCAGCAGCGCAGCCTCCAGTGAATGCTCCCAAGAGCAGGGATATCCAGGGCCGAAAGTTCATGGGGCCCATGGTATGGGAGCGTGTTCCACGATGACTCCGCTTCCCCTCGCCGTCACCACCAGCACGAAGACGGACGCGGCCACGGTGCGCGAGGCGCGGGCCGTGGCGCAGCGGTGGAACCTGCCGTTCCTTTCACGCCGCTCCAGTGAGGGCATCGCGCCCTGGCTGGGCACCAAGGTGGATGCGCTGCTCGTCGTGGGCGGCGATGGCGTGACGCTGTGGGAGCCGCAGGGTTCATTCGGCTTCCACGCGGGCATGGCGCATCTGCGGCGCATGCGGCTTCGGCAGGGACAGCGCGATGACGCGTTCCTCAAGGTCGCGGAGATTGTCCCCGGGGATGCCGTGCTCGACTGCACCCTGGGCCTGGCCCAAGACGCGCTGGTGGCTTCGCTTGCCGTGGGGCCCACGGGCCGTGTCGTTGGCCTGGAGAAGAGCCTGCCCCTGTGTATCGTCGCCGCGGAGGGGCTTCAGCGCTACGACCGGGGCGCGGACTCGTGCGCCATCGAGGTGATCCACGCGGACGCGCACGCGTACCTGAAGACGCTGCCCTCGAAGTCCTTCGACGTCGTCTTCTTCGACCCGATGTTCGCCAAGCCCAAGAAGGCCCAGCCCGCCTTCGACGTCCTGCGCCGCTTCGCGGAGCACGCCCCGCTCACTCCTGAAGCCGTGGAGGAGGGGAGGCGTGTCGCTCGCCGGTGGGTCGTCGTGAAGGGCGCCCGTCACACCGACGACCTGAAGAAGGTGGGCATCCAGCCAGAGCCCACCTCGCGCTTCAGTGACGTCATCTGGGGTCGGCTGCCCGCGACGCCTTGAGCTACTCCTTCTCCGACCCCTTTGGCGGACCCTCGCTGCCCATGGGGGACATCTTGCTCGACAGCGCGCCGGCCTGCTCGTGCGCCATCAGGTCGCGTGGCGAGCGGTAGTACTGCATGGGCGAGTGGTGCAGGAAGTTCGACACGCGGCTCGTGTAGAGACACGCGTACTGCTCCACCTGGTAGCCGAAGCGGCTGTTCTCGTTGCCTTCCTTGAACAGCAGGCCCCAGTACGGGTTGAAGCCCTCCTCGACGTCGCGCTCCAGCGTATTCGCGATGCCGTTGGTCTCCTTCAGCGACCGGCGCAGCTTCTCCAGCTCCGCCTTCACCTTCTTGCGCAGCTCCTCCACTTCCTGGCGCTCCGGCTCCGACAGCGCCTCGCGCTCCAGCCTGCGCTCCAGGGTGTTCAGCACCGTCTTGCGGTGGTTCACCTCGTCGTCCAGCCGCGCGCGCGTCAGCTCCACCTCCGACAGCGTGACGATCTCCTCGCGCCGCGTGTCCGTGTACGTAATCTCGTCTTCAATCTCCTGGACGATCATGCACGTGCGCCACAGCGACGACTTCTTCGACTTCAGGATGTCGCCGTAGATGTGGTCGCCCACGTAGAGGACGTGCTCGCCCCGGTAGCCGGTGAACTCCTCGAACTGGGCCAGGTTGCCGCCCGAGTACACGGTGCCGCGCTCCAGCGACTTCGCCTCGCCCACGACCTTGCCGTCCTCCGTGGACGAGTCCAGCTCCAGGAACGGCCGGGCTTCCGTGAAGAAGGCCGGCTTGCCCGCCGCCGTCACCACGAAGTCGAAGTAGTTGCGCCAGCTGGGGTACTCCGGCAGCTGCCCTTCCAACAGGTAGCGCATCACCGCGTTCGTGTAGTCCCACGCGGAGTTCGTCAGCAGGAACAACTTCTTCCCGCCCGAGCGCAGCTTGTGCAACGCCGGACCCAGCTCCGGATCCAGGAACACGTAGCGCGCCAGGTCCTTGCGGATCTCCCGCTTGAGCGAGTTGTCCCGGTGCACCGTGTCGATGGCTTCCCGGATGTCGTCGTAGAGCTTGCCGTAGTTCACGGTGTGCCCCAACGACTCCATCAGCTCGATGATGCCCGAGTACAAGCACGTCTCCGGCAGCGCGAAGAGCGTGTCGTTCCACGCGAACTGCGGGTTGCGCAGCCGCACGCGCTTGTTGCGGTACAGCTCCTTCCACGCGTCGCGCTTGAGCGGACGCAGGCCGTGGTACGCGCGCCCCACGTGGCCGAAGCGGTCCATCTTCAGGACGTTGCCATTCACGCGGTCCACCGCCAGCCCGCGCATCACGAAGTGGTGGTCGTAGAGCAGGCCGCCCACGAACGGCGGGTAGCCGTACTCGCTGATCAGCTTCGCGAGCGTCATGTCGAACGACAGCTGCTCCAGCCGGCGCATGTGGTAGATGGCCAGCGTGTAGTCCATGTCGAACCCGATGAGTTCGATGTGGTCCATGCGCAGGTTGCGGTTGACGAACACGTCCCGCGAATGCGGCACCTGGTCCGCTGCCTCACGCGGCGTGGTGAGCAGCCGACCGAGCACGTCGTCGGTGAGCAGGTCCCTCGCGCGGCGGGCCGCGTCGGCGGCGTGCTCGCGGCGGATGGAGGAACGGAAGCTCCCGTGCAGCGGATCCACGGAGGGTCCGCCCGGGATGGGCCTGGCAGGGGAGAGTATGGGCGACACGGGACCTCAAGACATAACACGCGCCGCCGGCCCTTCGCCCGCGTCCTTGCGGGCTTCGCACGGGGCTGGCACGCTCTGTCCAACGATGCGCACCCCACGTCCATCCCCGGCCTCCGCCGAGGACCTCCACGCGCGCCTGGCCGCTCGAATCACCGCGCTGGAGGACCGGGTGCGCCGTCTGGAGGCCCGGCTCGCCCTGGAGGCCCGCAAGCCGCCCCTCGTCCGTACCCGCGCCAGCGCCTCCGCCGCCACCGTCCGCACCGCCAGACCCCGGCCTCGCTGCCCCGGCTGCACCCTGGAGCTGCCCCGTGGACGGCGCGGTGAGTCGTGCGTGTGGTGTGGCTTCATGTTCGCCGCCGTGACCCGCCGCCGCGCCACCACGCCCAAGGCGCCCCGGAAGCAACGATGAGCGGGACGTACCGGCTCACCGGCCGCACGGAGGCAGGGGACCTCGCGGAGCTGTACGAGTCCCTGCTGCTGCCCAGCATCCCCGTCGCGGTGAAGCTCTTCCTGCCGCGCACCTCCGACCCCGCGTACGCCCGCGCGCTGGCGGAGACGGTGCGGATGCTCCAGCCCGTGCGCCACCCGGGCCTCCTCCACGTCGTGGACGTGGGCTTCGTGCGCCAGCGGCTCGCCGTGGTGCGCGAGGACGTGGACGGCTTCACGCTGGGGGTCGCGCTCCAGCGCCTCAACACGAAGGAGGTGCTGCTGCCGCCCACGGTGGCGCTGTCCATCGTCATCCAGCTGTTGGAGACCGTGCAGCTCGCGCACGACGCGGGCGCCGTCCACGGGGCCATCACCCCCGGCAACGTGCTCCTGTCCCGCGACGGCTTCCCGGCCATCTGCGACTTCGGCGCGCTCCAGGCGCTGCTGTCCGTGCCCCAGCTCAAGCGCACGTTCGCGCACCGGGGCCGCAGCGCGTACCGGGCACCGGAGGTCACTCGCGGGGAGACGCCCACGGAGGCGTCCGACGTGTACTCGCTGGGCGCCATCGCGTACGAGCTGCTCACGCTGCGCGAGGCCGTGGTGCCCGGCAGCGGCGTGAGCACCCGCCGCGAGACGCTGCCTCCGCCCAGCCGGTTGGACCGGCGGATCAACTCGCGGCTGGATCCGGCGATCATGCGCGCGTTGGATCCGGCGCCCCAGCGGCGCTTCCGCTCGTGCGGCGAGTTCGCCCAGGCCCTGCGCAACTTCCTCTCCGCGGGCGGCGGCCTGCCCGGCGCGGAGGAGGTGTCGCGCTTCGTGTCGGAGCTGTTCCCCAACGAGGTGAGCCTCGCCGCCCCCGGGCCCGTCCCGTTCACGGAGCCCTTCCAGCTGGAGCCCGTCTCCGGCGCGGAGATGGAAGACCTGCACGCGGAGGAGCACGAGGCCTCCATCGTCCAGCGCGCGCCGTACAGCCGCGCGCCTTCGGAGCAGGAGGCGTCCGCCGAGACGCAGGAGGCCGCGCCCGGCTTCGAGGAGTTCCGCCCCGAGGACTACGCGCCGGATGACGACGCGCCCGCGGACGATGAGCCCGGGCCGGAGGGCGAACCGCGGAGCACTGAACTTTCGCCCGCGGGGCCGCTGGAGCAGGGCTGGGACGCGCCGCCAGGAGTCCTCGCGCAGAAGTCCCGCCGTCCGGACAGCCCGGCGTCCGCGCGAGCAGGGCGCAATCCTCGGGTGAAGGTCATCGAGGACTTCTCCGGTCCGCCGCTCGGGGACGACGAACCGCCCGTGCCCACCGGCCGCCGCGCCGCCATGCGCCCCGGCCCGGCCCTCGGGGACGACGAACCGCCCGTGCCCACCGGCCGCCGCGCCGCCATGCGCCCCGGCCAGCCCGCGGGCGCGGAGGAAGAGCCGCCGAAGCGCCCGGCCCTGCGCCCCGCGAAGGGGGCCGTGGGCCGGGCTCCCGGCCAGGAGACGGCGGTCCTTCCTGCTGGCGGTGGTGCGCCCTCTCCGGCCCCCGCGGCAGCCGACGTGACCGTGCTCCGCCAGGAGCGCCGGGGCCGCGCTGAACCCACCGAGGCCCTTCCCCCCGAGCCCCGCTCGGAGCGCCGCATGCCCCTGCCGAAGGCGGAGGGCCGCGTGCGAAGCGACATGGCGGAGCCCGCGCCGTCGGACCGGCACCTGCCGGTGCACCAGCGCTTCGACACGGTGGAGACGCCGCGCATGGACGCGGTGGACGCCGGCACCCGCCGCAAGCGCCTGCTGTTCATCGCGGGCGGCATCGCGCTGGTGGGCCTGTTCATGTTCGCTGTCGCCGCGTGGCGGCTGGGCCTGGAGCCGGTGCAGGAGCCGGAGCTGCCCCGCTACGACCCGAACGCGCCCTCGGCGAACGGCACCCCCGCGAACCCGTCCGCGCTCAAGCCCATCACGCCTCCTCCGCCCGCGCCGCCGCCCAACCCGGGCGCGCGGGACATCGAGGACGAGGAAGCGGGGGAGGACACCGCCGAGCCCGCCGTCCCTCCCAAGAACCAGCGCGCGTTCCTCACGCTGCGCACGAACCTGCCGGCGAACGTCTTCATCGACGGGGCGAAGGTGCGCCGCGCGACGCCGCTGCTGAACCATCCGGTCCGCGTGGGCACTCGCGACATCCGCGTGGTGGCCATCTCCACCGGCGAGCAGAAGGACTTCCAGCTCCGCTTCTCGCGGGGCCAGCACCAGAAGCTGGACGAACAGTTCCAGCCTCCCCCCACCAGGCGGTGAGTTCCGTGGAGCGCACTCGCATCTTCGTCGTCGAGGACCAGCCCCAGCTCCTGAAGAACCTGGTCAAGGTGCTGGGCACCTTTCCGGAGCTGGAGGTCGTGGGCACCTCCCAGGATGGCGAGCAGGCGGTGGACGACATCGTCCGCGAGCGCCCGCAGCTCGTCCTGCTGGACCTGGAGCTCCCCAGCCTCAACGGCATCCAGGTGACCCAGAAGGTCAAGCGCCGCGCGCCCGAGGTGGAGATCCTCATCCTCACGTCCTTCGAGGACGAGCAGAAGGTCTACGAGGCCATCCAGGCCGGCGCGTCCGGCTACCTGGTGAAGCGGGTGGGGCCGGAGAAGATCCGCTCCGGCATCCAGGAGGTCATGGACGGGGGCACCGTGCTGGAGCCCATCATCGCCCGGCGCTTCTGGAACTACTTCCAGTCCGTCCAGTCCAAGCCCGTCCAGAAGCCCGCCGAGCTGCCCTGGGGACTGACGGCCATGGAGCTGGACGTCCTTCGCTACGTGGCCAAGGGCCTGTCCAACGCGGAGGTGGGGCGGGTGATGACGCTGGAGCGGCGCACGGTGCGCACGCACCTGTCGCATATCTACCGGAAGATGGGCGTCAACTCCCATGTGGACGCGGTGGTGATGGCCCTGCGTCAAGGTGTCGTGGATCTCTAGCCGCGCCGTGGTTACGGTGTGGCACCTATGTCCAAGGCATCCCCGCGGTCCACCGCCGTGCGCGCGGTGGACCCCACGCTCGCCGCGCTCTTCGACGTTCACGAGGCAACCCTGCCCAACGGTCTCAAGGTCCGCCTGCTGGCGAACCATCAGGCCCCGGTGGTGAGCCTCTACACCTTCTTCCAGGTGGGCAGCCGCAACGAGCGGCCCGGCATCACCGGCATCAGCCACCTGTTCGAACACATGATGTTCAACGGGGCGAAGAAGTACGGCCCCAAGATGTTCGACAAGACGCTGGAGTCCAACGGCGGCCGCTCCAACGCGTACACGTCCAACGACATGACCGTGTACTACGACGACTTCAGCGCGGACGCGCTGGAGACGGTGCTCGACCTGGAGTCGGACCGGATGCGCTCCTTGCGCATCTCCGACCAGACCCTGGCCAGCGAGCGACAGGTCGTGATGGAGGAGCGCCGCGTCCGCGTGGACAACGAGATCCCCGGCATGATGGACGAGGAGCTGGGCACGCTCGTCTACAAGGCGCACGCGTACCGCTGGCCCGTCATCGGGTGGATGGCGGACATCGAGAACATCACCCGCGAGGACTGCCAGGAGTACTTCCGCACGTACTACGCGCCCAACAACGCGGTGCTCTACATCGTCGGGGACATCGACCCGAAGAAGACGCTCGCGCTGGTGAAGCGCTACTACGGCAACATCCCGCGCGGCCCCTCGCCCGCGCCGGTGCTCAACGCGGAGCCGGAGCAGAAGGGCGAGCGCCGCGCCGTGGTGCGCCACCCCGCGCAGTCGCCGTCCGTGATGATCGGCTTCCGCGGCCCCGCCGCCAGCGACGAGGACACGCTGGTGCTGGACGTCGTCCAGTACATCCTCACCAAGGGCGAGGGCAGCCGGCTGGTGAAGTCGCTCGTGTACGATCAGAAGGCCGCCGTGTCGGTGATGCTCGACTGGAGCTGGCGCATCGACCCGGGGACCATCCTGTTCTACCTGGAGCTCAAGCCGGACTCGGACGCGGCGAAGGTGGAGGCCCTGCTGTACGCGGAGCTGGAGCGGCTTGCGCGCGAGGGCGTCACCGACAAGGAGCTGCAGAAGGCGAAGAACAACCTGCGCGCGGACCACCTGCGGGAGCTGTCCACCAACAGCGGCCGTGGGCACGCCCTGGGCCATTACGAGGCCCTGCTGGGCGACTGGCGCGAGGGCCTGTCCCTGCCGACCTTCTACGCGTCCGTCACGGCGGAGCAGGTGAAGGCCGTGGCCGCGAAGTACTTCGCCCCCGAGCGCCGCTCGGTGGTCACCCTCCATCCCGAAGCCGGCGCCGAAGAGGCCGGTGACGAAGCGGCGGAGGCGTAAACAATCATGGCCTCCCGAAAGATCGCCAAAGTGAAGACCACCGTCCGCAAGGCCGCCAAGGCCGTGCGCAAGCAGGCCACCGCCGCGCGCAAGAAGGTCGCGCAGGTGAAGAAGGCCGTCCCGGCCCGAGCGCAGAAGCTGAAGAAGCTGGCGAAGGCCGCGACGGAGCCGAAGTCCGCCGCCACCGGCGAGCTGAAGCTGCCGGCGCTGCATGAGAGCACCACGTCCACGGGCCTGAGGGTCATCGCCGCCGAGCGCGGGCCGCTGCCGCTCGTCTCCGTGCGGCTGGTGATGCGCGCGGGCGGCGTGTGGGATCCTCAGGGCAAGGACGGCCTGGCGGACTTCACCGCGCGCCTGCTGCGCCGGGGCACGAAGCGCATGGACGCGGATGGCATCAGTGAGGCCATCGAGTTCGTGGGCGCCAGCCTCTACGCGGGCGTCAACGAGGACGTGCTGTCCGTCTACCTCACCACGCCGGCGGAGCACTTCTCCGCGATGCTGGACGTGCTGGGGCAGGTGATGCGCGAGCCCACGTTCCCGGAGAAGGAGGTCGTGGACGCGCGGGAGCGCGCGCTGGCGCAGTTCGCCAACGACCTGGATGATCCGTCCTCCATCGCGGACCGCGCCTTCACGCGCGCCATCTGGGGTGACCATCCGTACGGGCGCGACCTGGGCGGCAACAAGCGCACCGTGTCCACCTTCACCCGCGACGACGTGGTCCGCTTCCACGCCGAGTGCATGGGGCCGAAGATCTCCCTGCTCACGGTGGTGGGCGCCATCGACCCGGCGACCGTGGCCGCGGAGGCCGAGCGCGCCTTCGCCGGCTGGACGGGCGGCCCCGACTCGGAGCCGATGCTGCCCCGCAGGCAGGAGCCGCTGGCGAAGGCCGGGACGGTGCTGCTGGTGGACAAGCCGGACCAGACGCAGTCCCAGGTGCGCCTGGGCGGCCCCGGCTTCTGGCTGGGCCACGAGGACTACTTCCCGGCCACGGCGATGAACATCGCGCTGGGCGGCGGCTTCACGTCGCGGCTGATGAACGAGATCCGCGTCAACCGGGGCCTCACCTACGGCGTCAGCTCCTACTTCGACACGATGAGCGCGGCCGGCATCTTCGCGCTGTCCACGTTCACGAAGACGGCGTCCACGCGGGTGATCATCGACGTGGCGCTGAAGGAGATCCACGGCGTGCGCGACGGCGGCCTCAAGCCCCGCGAGCTGAAGGACGCGCAGAGCTACCTGGCCGGCCTGTATCCGCTGCGCACGGAGACCAACGAGTCCGTGGCCTCCGTCATCGCGGACATGCGCATGCACGGCCTGGGCGACGACTGGGTGGAGAAGTTCCGCGACCGGCTGCGCGCGGTGACGCCCAGGGACGTGGCCGCGGCGGCGAAGAAGTACGCGTTCGCGGACCGGCCCGTCATCGTGGTGCTGGGCAAGGCGTCGGAGGTGAAGCCGCTGTTGGAAGGGCTGGGCCCCATCACCGTCGTGCCGGCGTCGGACTACGAATGAGCGGCGGAGTTCCCCGCGTCCTCTTCGAAGGCGCGGGCGTGATGGTGGTGGACAAGCCGGCCGGGGTGCTCGTCATCCCCGGCCGCGAGGGCGGCCCGTCCCTGCGAGACACGCTGGAGGCCTCGCTGGGCCGCAAGGTCTTCGTGGTGCACCGGTTGGATCGCGACACGTCCGGCGCGCTGGTGTTCGCGCTGGACGCGGGCGTGCACCGCGCGCTGTCCCAGGCCTTCGAGACGGGCAAGGTGCGCAAGCGCTACCGCGCCCTGGTGGAGGGCCGGCTGGAGGCGCCCCAGATGGTGGACGCGCCGCTCGTCGCCGGCCGCAAGGGGCGCATGCGCGTGGCGAAGCCGGAGGAGCCGGACGCGAAGCCGTCACGCACGCGCGTGCGCCCGGTGGAGACCTTCGCGAGCGCGTCGCTGGTGGAGGCGGAGCCGCTGACGGGACGCACGCATCAGATCCGCGTGCACCTGCTGTCCCTGGGGCACCCGCTGCTCGTGGACCACCAGTACGGCCGCGAGGCTCCGCTCACGGAGGCCGACCTGGGAGGGCAGGGGACCCAGGAGGTGCTGACCCGGACGCCGCTGCACGCCGCTCGCGTGGAGTGGCCCGCGCTGCCCGGGCTGCCAGCGCGCGGGGTGGATGCGCCGCTGCCCGCGGACATGCAGCGCGCGTTGGAGCTGCTGCGCGCCGCGGGGTGAGGCGCGGCGCTACTTGTACGGCTCCAGCCGGAACGTGTTGGAGTCGCCGGTCGCGCCGAAGCTGTCCACCGCGGTGAGGCGCACGTTGCCCGCGGGCGCGTCCATGACGATGTTCGCGTTGCACACGCCGGCGTCGCAGGGGCCGATCTTGCTGGGCGTCACCGTGCCGCGCGACGCGCTCAACTCCACCGAGCCCTGGAAGTGCCCGGCCCGAGGACCATTGGCGCGCACCGTGATGGCGAAGGGCGTCCGGCTCACGCGCGTGCCTTCGATTTCGTCGAAGCTGAAGCCGGTGATGTCGCCCTCGCGCATCGGCGCATCCGGCCCGGGGCCCGCGTCCACCTGCTGGCCGCCATCCGTGGTGTCGACCCCGCCGTCGAAGTCGCCGTAGATGGGCCCCCCGTCGACGAGGATGAGGATGCCCCCGTCCTCGATGAGGGGCGGGTCGACGACCTCCTGTCCCGGAGCGCGCAGGGTGAGGGCGCCTTCGGCCACTGCCTCTCGCCCGTCATCCAATCGCAGGCGCACCGCGTGCGCGCCCGCGCCCAGCCCCCGGGGCACCGTCACGATGGCGACGCCCGCAGGGTCGAAGCTCGACACCTTCGCTTCCTGCTCATCCACCCAGATGCGGCCGGAGCCCATGCGCGCATCCACCTTCTCCTCGCCATAGTCCACGGCCACGCTGTAGCGCGCGTCGAACCGCACGGTGAGGTCTTCGTCCTTCGCGTTCACCGGCAGCGTGGCGGGCTCCACGCCGACGATGGTGGGCGCAGGCAGCGCCTCCGGGGCGCCCGTGCAGGCCCACGCCAGCACCGCCATCCCCACCGTGGCCAGGCCCGGGCGCATCACGGGGTGAACCTCAGCCCCGCGGACACGGACACGCCGCCCAGCTGGGCGCGCAGCGAGGGTGTCTCCACGGGCGCCAGGGCCGCGCGCACCTCCGTGAGGAGGTTCCAGCGACCAAAGCCATACGCGCCCTGCACGGCCAGGAATCCCATGGCGCGCACTCTGCGCTCATCCACGGCGTCAGGAAAGACGTCCCCGGACTCAATGCCTTGCGTCGACAGGTGATGGCTCAAAGCCAGCAAGCCGCCGCCTGCACGGCCGTCCAGCTGAATGGAACCACGTTGGAAAAGGGTGACCCGCGCGGACAAAAGCAGGGGCACCCCCCACACGCGCGAGTGCACCTCCATGCCGCCCTGCTGTCCGTCCAGGCTCGCGTGACGCAGGCCCACCTCCGCCTCCGCCGCCACGCGCTGGCGCCACACCGGCAGCGGCACGGACACGCCCAGCCCCAGCAGCGGCCCCCCATTGGCGCCGCTCGCGAACGCGGCGCCGCCCAGGAGGAACAGCGACGTCCGTGGCACCGGGACCGCGACCCCATGCGACGGTGAATCGGAAGGGGTGTCCGGGATGATCACCGCCTCCGCGGGCCGTGCGGCGGCGGGCTTCACCGCGCCCTGGAGCCGCACCGCGTCCCCGGCGGGCGCATCACTCCAGCGCACGGTGACGGACACGTCCCTGGCGTCCGCGCGCGGCTGCACCGTGTAGCGCGCGCGTCCCGGCGCCACCGGCTTCACGGTGGCGCCCTCCGCTTCCACGGTCAGCGCCGAGGTGGCAATCCGCTCCTCGTCCCCCGCGATGATCAGCCAGCCACCGCCCTCCACGGGCAGCGGCTCCGGCGTGAGCGCGGCGGCGAGCGGACGCGCGGCGGGCACCTCCAGCGGCGCGCGGCGATCCGTGGTGAGCGTGCCCCGGGTCGCGAGCACGCGCGCCTCCGTGGCATCCGGCGGCACCTCCACGGGCACCTGCGCATTGCCGCGCCCGTCCGCCTTCACCGGGCCGAAGCGCGCTTCGCCCACCGCGACCACCACCTCCGCGCCCGGCGCCGTGGACACGTCCAGCGTGATGCGTCCCAAGAGGGGCAGCAGCACGGTGGTGACCTCCGGCGCGCGGCCGTCCTCCACCCAGAACGCGAGCACCGCCCACAGCGGGTAGCGCACCGGCGGAGGCGTCCAGTGGAAGACGCGCTCGGTGCCGCCCTCCACCCGCGTCCGCTCCCAGGTGCCCGAAGAGGCCGCCGCGCGCACGGGGCCGGCGCCCTTCGGCACCCGCACCCGCACCTCCACGGTGACGTCCTCCCCGAGCACCACGCGCCCGGGCGTCGCCTCTACCTCCGGCGGTTCCGCCCGTGCGACGGCGGCACCCAGCATCAGCAGGCAGACAGCGAGATGGAGCGGCGGACGCATACGGGAAACCCAGCGTCCCAGTTGACCGCCGCTCCGGCCTCCGGGTCAATCCCCGGAAGGCAGGGAAGTCTCAGCGGCGGCCTCCTCCTCCGGAGGAAGCTCGGCCTGGGGCTTGTCCGCGGGTCCGGTGTGCTTGTTCATCGGCGGACTGAAGACGGGCCTGTCCGCCGGAGCGCCGCCCCGGCCGTGCACCAGCGTCTTGGTGTCCGTGCGGAAGGTGAGGTCCACCTTGTCGCCGCGCACCGCCGTCACCAGTCCCACGCCGAACGTCGGGTGGTGGAGCACCTGATCGACCTTGTAGGTGTCCTTCGGGCTGTACTTGGGCGCGCTCGCGAGGTCCTTGCCCGCCAGCTGTTCGTCAAAGGAGATGACCACCTTCTCCGCGCGCGTCGTACCTCCGGAGGACGCGGCGCGCGGGGCGCGGGTGGTGGCCGCCTTGGTGGGACGGTCCGTGACGCCCGCGGCGCCCCGGAACGCGTGGTCCCCGCCGCAGGTGTTGCAGCGGACGCGCACGATCTTCGGACCGACCATCGCGAGGATGGTGTGCGCCAGGTTCATCTTGCAGCGGGTGCACTGGGCATCCACCTCGCCGCCGACCTTCTGAGTAGCCATGCTGTCGTGTCGCTCTGGCCCGGCAACTCCCCGAAAGGGCGCGCCGGGCGTGGAAGTAAAGAGGGCCGCGCAACATAACGGCCGACCCCAGGCGGAGGAAGTCCCATCGCATCCCACCCGCGCGCCGCGTGGGAGCCCCCCGGGCAACCAGCCGATGGAGGTGGGGGTGGGATGGGGCCGCGCTCAGTTCCCTTGTGCCGCCGTCCGGAGCACGTAGAGTCGCCCGCCTGAACGCATGACCACCGAGACCCCCAGCAAACCCAACCGGTTCACCGGCGCCTTCATCCAGTCGGTGGAGGGCCTCGGCAAGGGCATCATCGACGTCATCAGCAGCATTGGCGGCGTGGTGTCCCTGGGCCTGGACGTCTTCCGCTGGAGCGTGCGCCGCCCGTTCCGGCTGAACAACCTCTTCACCCAGCTGGACTTCGTGGGCGTGGGCTCCATCTTCATCGTGGGGCTCACCGGCACCTTCACCGGCATGGTGTTCGCCCTCCAGACGTCCACGGCCTTCGCCCTGTTCGACGCGGAGAGCCTGGTGGGCCCCACCGTGGCCCTGACGCTCACGCGAGAGCTGGCCTCCGTGTTCGCCGCGCTGATGGTCACCATGCGCGCCGGCTCCGCCATGTGCACGGAGCTGGGCACCATGCGCGTCACCGAGCAGGTGGACGCGCTGGAGACCATGGCCGTCAACCCGGTGCAGTACCTGCTGGTGCCCCGGGTGCTCGCGGGCCTGTTCATGGTCCCCGCGCTCACCATGCTCTTCAACACCACGGGCATGACCGGCGCCTACGTGGTCGCCGTCTTCGGCCTGGGCATCTCCCCCGGCACGTTCCTGTCACGCACCCAGCAGTGGATGGCGCCAGCGGACGTCTACGAGGGCCTGCTCAAGGGCGCCATCTTCGGCCTCTCCGTGGCCCTCATCTGTTGTTACAAGGGCTACAACGCGTCCGGCGGCGCCAAGGGCGTGGGCCAGGCCACCACGGAGGCCATGGTGTCGAGCGCGCTGGCCATCTTCATCCTCGACTTCATCGTCGGCATGTTGATGCACTGATGGGCCCCTCGACTCCGCCCGAGTCCGCGCGGGCCATGATCGACATCGTGGACCTGCACAAGACGTTCTCGGGCAACAAGGTCCTCACCGGCATCAACCTCACCGTGCCCGCGGGCAGCACCTGCGTCATCCTGGGCGGCTCCGGCTCCGGCAAGACGGTGCTGATGAAGCACATGATCGGCCTGCTCAAGCCGGACAGCGGCCAGGTCATCATCGACGGGCAGGACATCGTCCCCATGAGCGTGGAGGGGCTGCAGCAGGTGCGCCGCAGCTTCGGCATGGTGTTCCAGGCCGCCGCGCTCTTCGACTCCATGACGGTGTTCGAGAACGTCGCCTTCCCCCTGCGCCAGCACACGACACTGCCGGAAGACGCCATCCGGGAGCAGGTGAGGAAGCGCCTGGACCTCATGGGCCTCAAGCGCGAGGTGGAGGACCGCTTCCCCGCGGACCTGTCCGGAGGCATGCGCAAGCGCGTGGGCCTGGCGCGCGCCGTGGTGCTGGATCCCAAGGTCGTCCTCTACGACGAGCCCACCACCGGCCTGGATCCCATCACCACGGACTCCGTGGACGACATGATCCTCACCGCGCAGAAGGAGCTGGGCGTCACCAGCGTGGTCATCAGCCACGACATCGCGTCCGCCTTCAACGTGGCCAATCAGATCGCCTTCTTGTCCAAGGGCGTCATCGTGGAGCACGGCTCGCCGGAGAAGCTGCGGGAGTCCCAGCACCCGGCCGTCCAGGTCTTCCTCCAGACGTGGTTCGGCAAGAACTGAGGGATTGGGGTAGGCAAACCGGTCCCCCAAGGATTCCAGCCCTTCATGAAAAGCTGGCACCCGGCATGCAAATCGTTAGAGTCGCGCGCGGCCGGTGGTAGCGCTCGGAGTCACATCAGGTGAAGAAGCTCGTCACGCCCTTCCGTGTTGGCCTGCTGGTCCTCGCCGCCGGTGGGTTCCTCATCACGTTCGTGTTGTTCGCCACGAAGGGCGGACTGAGCGATAGAGACTCCACCCAGGTGTGGGCCTATTTCCGGGATGCGTCCGGCCTGGCGGTCCGAGGCCGCGTGCAGATCGCCGGCATCCCCGTGGGGGAGATCAGCGACATCACCCTGGAGGGCACCCGCGCGAAGGTCTGGCTGAAGATCCGCAAGGGCGTGGACCTGCGCCAGGACGCCGCGGTCACCAAGCGCTCGGAGTCGCTGCTGGGTGACTACCTGTTGGACTTGAACCCCGGCACGGAGCAGGCGCCGGAGCTGGAGAACGGCGGGCAGATCCGCCGCGTCATCGACACCCAGGGCGTGGAGGCCGTCTTCGAGTCCCTGTCGCAGATCACCTCCGACATCCAGCAGGTGACGGGCGCGCTGCGCGAGGTGCTGGGCGGCGAGAAGGGTGCGGGCAGCCTGGAGCGCATCGTGGAGAACCTGGTCCGGCTGTCGGACTCGGTGGACGCGACGGTGCGCCGCAACACGGACCGCCTGGACACCATCATGGCGAACGTGGAGGGCGTGTCCTCCGACGTGCGCGCCATCACCCAGGGCAACGGCGCGGAGGTGACGCGCATCGTCACCAACGTGGAGCGCATCACCCAGGACGTCCGCGAGGTGCTGGGCACCGTCAAGAACATCGTGGGCAGCGGGGAAGGGGAGTTCAAGGAGAGCGTCTCCAGCCTCAAGCAGACGCTGGGCCGGCTGGACAACACCCTGGCCAACCTGGAGGACATCACCCGCAAGGTGAAGGACGGCGAGGGCGCAGCGGGCGCGCTGCTCACCGACGAGCAGCTGGGCCAGCGCCTCAGCGAGGCCGTCACCGACGTCAGCGAGTTCGCCACCCGCCTCAGCACCCTGCAGACGGAGGTGGGCCTGTTCAGCAGCTACCTGCTGGCCCAGGGCGCGTCGAAGAACGGCCTGACGCTGAAGCTCATCCCCAAGCCGGACAAGTACTACCTGCTGGAGATCATCGACGACCCGCGCGGCTCCGTCAGCACGCAGGTGGTGCAGACGAACCCGCCGTCGGAAGGGGACCCGGTCATCCAGACGCAGAAGGTGACCAAGGAGTCCTTCAAGGTCAGCCTCCAGTTCGCCAAGCGCTACTACTTCACCACCCTGCGCGTGGGCCTCATTGAATCCACGGGCGGCGTGGGCGCGGACCTGCACCTCTTCGACGACGTGCTGACCCTGAAGATGGACGCGTTCAACTTCACGGCGGACGAGCTGCGCTACCCGCGCCTGCGCGCCATGCTGAAGGCCCAGGCGTTCGACCACCTGTACGTCATGGCGGGCATGGACGACATCCTCAACGCCCGGCAGCGCGACGCGGCCACCCGGCGCCTCATCGCCGGCCGCGACTTCTTCTTCGGCGCGGGCTTCTTCTTCACCGACGACGACCTGAAGGCCCTCATCGCCACCACGGGCGTCCCGGCGTTCTAGACCGTTGTCCCCTTGACGTTGCCGGGAAGGTGTCGTACCCGGCACGGGCACGGGGTTTCCCCTGGAATGCGCCGTGCCCTGACGCGATGCCGTACCCGCGCCGGGTCACCCCCAGGAAGAAGCCTCCATGTCTCTGCTCGTCGTCGGTTCAATCGCGCTGGACTCGCTGGAAACGCCCTTCGGCAAGAAGGAGGACGTGCTGGGTGGTTCGGCCACCTACTTCTCCACGTCCGCGTCCTTCTTCGGCCCCGTGCAGCTGGTGGCGGTGATTGGCGAGGACTTCCCGGAGTCGCACCTGCAGTTCCTGCGCGGGCGCGGAATCGACCTGGAGGGGCTCACCCGGGAGTCCGGCCGCACGTTCCGCTGGAAGGGCAAGTACGGCTGGGAGCTCAACGAGGCGCAGACGCTGGACACCCAGCTCAACGTCTTCGAGTCCTTCTCGCCCAACCTGCCGGCCGCCTACCGCGAGACGCCCTACGTCTTCCTGGGCAACATCCACCCGGAGCTCCAGGCGCGCGTGCTGGACCAGGTGAAGGCGCCCAAGCTGGTGGCCGCGGACACGATGAACTTCTGGATCCAGGGCAGCCGCCCCGCGCTGCTCAAGACGCTCCAGCGCGTGAACCTGCTCTTCATCAACGACGCGGAGGCGCGCCAGCTGTCCGGCGAGCACAACGTGGTGAAGGCCGCCCGCGCCATCCTGTCCATGGGCCCGTCCCGCGTGGTCATCAAGCGCGGCGAGCACGGCGCGCTCCTCTTCGACCAGGACCACATCTTCGCCTGCCCGGCCTTCCCCCTGTCGGAGGTGTTCGACCCCACCGGCGCGGGTGACACCTTCGCCGGCGGCTTCATGGGCACCCTGGCGGGCGCCGGCGCCGGCAAGGTGGATCAGCAGGTGCTGCGCAAGGCCATGGTCATGGGCAGCGTGATGGCCTCCTTCACCGTGGAGAAGTTCAGCCTGGAGCGCCTGCGCGAGGTGCAGCGCCCGGAGATCCACGCCCGCTTCACCGAGTTCAAGAAGCTCACCCACTTCGACGACCTGGGCCCGCTGGGCGGGTAGGGGAGCGCAGGCGAGGGGACGGACGGCCCGGTGTGGAACTTGACGGGCCGCACCCACCCTCCCTAGGCTCGGGCGGACGCAGTGGATGAATAAATCCGGTGCGGACGTCCTTTTTCAGCGCCGATGTGGACGGGAAGGTTCCACGTCGGGAGGTCCCCCGGTTGAGCGAAAATCGAAAGTACGCGCGGGTCGGCACCCACCTGCGCTGCTGGTGCGAGGGTGAGAACGTGACCCTGTATGCACGCATCGCCAACCTGAGCGAGGGCGGCCTCTTCCTGAGGACGAGCACCCCGCTGGCGGCGGGGACGCGGACGCAGGTGCGGCTCACCCAGCAGGCGACGGACACGCAGTTGCAGGCGCAGGCCACGGTCGTCTGGTTGCGGCAGGAAGAGCAGCCCGCCGGCCGCCCCCCGGGCATGGGCCTGCGATTCGAAGCGTTGGACGCGGACGCGCTGACGAGTCTGCGGCGCATCATCTCCCAGCAGCAGGCCCACCCCTAGGGTTCCCATGCGCATCGCCGTCATCTCCGACATCCACTCCAACATCGAGGCCCTCACGGAGGTGCTGAGGGTGGCGGAGCATCAGAAGGTGGACCGCTTCGTGTCGCTGGGGGACATCGTCGGTTATGGGGCGTCCCCCAACCCGTGCTGCGACCTGGTGCGCTCGGTGGCGGAGATCACGCTGCTGGGCAACCACGACGCCGCGGTGGCGGGGCGGATGGACTACTCGTACTACTACGACGCCGCCCGGCACGCGCTCGACTGGAGCGCCAACGTCATCTCCGACGAGAACCTGGCCTGGCTGCGCAGCCTCCCGTACACGTACCGCATCGGCGAGGTGGGCTTCTGCCACGGGTCGCCCATCGACCCGAAGGCGTACGAGTACATCTTCGCGCTGGAGCAGGCGCGGGAGCTGACGCCGTACGTGGCGGAGCTGCCGGAAGTGACGTTCATCGGCCACAGCCACCTGTGCCGCGCGTTCGCCATTGGCAACGGCGAGGTGAACGACGTGGTGGCGCAGAAGTTCGTGCTGCGCAAGGGCTACAAGTACATCGTGTCCGTGGGGAGCGTGGGCCAGCCGCGCGACTACGACAACCGGGCCTGCTTCGTCATCTGCGACACGGACGCGCGCACGGTGGAGTACCTGCGCGTGGAGTACGACATCGAGACCTCCGCGCAGAAGATCTTCGACGCGGACCTGGCGCTCAACTTCGGCAAGCGGCTGTTCCTGGGCGTGTAGGCAGGCCTGCCGCGCCCGGTGCGGAAAAGGGGCGCGGCCGGACGGAAGGTGGCATAAACCGGGGCTGTGCGCCCCCAGGTCCTCCGTCCGAAGCGGCCCATCATGGGCCTTGGCCTCGCAGCCTTCCTGTTCGTCGCCGGGTGCAGCCGTTCACCCGCGCCGCCCTCGCCCGAGTTCGAGCAGGCCAGCCGCCGGTGGTCGGCGCTCTACGCCCAGAAGCTGGACGACGCGTACCTGGACCCCTCCATCGGGGAGATTGAAGCGCAGCTGCAGCGCGTGCCCGCGGACAGCGTGGACTCCGTCGCGTCCCAGGACCTGCTCCAGCGCATCCAGGCGGGCCGCACGCGCATGCAGGCGGCCCTCGAGGACCAGCGCCGCGCGGTGGCCAGCGCCGGCAAGCTGCCCACCCTGGACCCTTCTTCAACGAACTTCCCGAGCCCGGCCGAGCCCGTGGCGGCGGAGCCCGCGGACGCCGGGCCGCAGGACGCCGGGGTGATTGCCGGGCCCCAGATGGGCACCCCGGCCTCCCAGCTGGTGGCGGGCTTCGAGGGCTGCTTCACCCGCGGCACGCCCGTCACGGTGGAGGAGCGGGGGATGCGGGACACCTGGCAGCTGAGCGACCGGGCGTCCTGCCAGCTGGGGTACCCCACCCACCGGGACTCGGTGCTGGTGATTGAAGACGGCCGTGTGTTGGCGCTGTTACCCAAGAGCGCCATGCGGACCGTGCGCCGTTATGAGGACGGCGGCACGGTGCCCGCGGACAGTGGCGGGCGTTGAACCTCTCTCTTTCAAGAGCTGACGACCTTCGATGAACGAACAGACCTTCATGAAGTTGATGCGCGTGCTCCCCAAGTCGGCGGTGTCCTCCGCGGTGGGGCTGGCCACGCGCCTGCCCGCGCCCGCGCCGGTGCACCACTGGGCCATGCGCACCTTCGCCAAGGCGTACAACGTGGACATGGAGGAGGCGGAGCACTCCTTCGAGAAGTACCCGACCTTCGCCCAGTTCTTCACCCGCGGCCTGAAGCCGGGCCTGCGCCCGGTGGACGCGGGTGAGAAGGTCGTCGTGTCGCCGGTGGACGGCCGGGTGTCCCAGGTGGGCTACTCGGACAACGGCCGCTGCCTGCAGGCCAAGGGCATCGAGTACACGGTGGACGAGCTGCTGGGTGACTCGCAGGCGGCGAAGCCCTTCCACGGCGGCGCCTGGACGACGGTGTACCTGTCCCCGCGCGACTACCACCGCATCCACTCGCCGCTGGGCGGCACCATCACCGGGTACGCGTACATCCCGGGTGAGTTCTGGCCGGTGAACCCCGCGTCGGTGAAGAACAAGCAGTCGCTGTTCTGCGTGAACGAGCGGCTGGTGACGTACCTGGACACCGTGGCCGGCAAGGTGGCGGTGGTGAAGGTGGGCGCCACCTGCGTGTCGCGCATCAAGGCGTCCTACGAGGACATCACCACGCACGTGGGCCAGCCCGGCAAGGTGCACCGCTACAGCGCGGGCATCCCGGTGGAGAAGGGCGGCGAGCTGGGCCGCTTCGAGATGGGCTCCACCGTCATCCTCTGCTTCGAGCCCGGCCGCGTGCGCTGGGATGACAGCATGCAGCCGGAAGCGGTGGTGCGCATGGGCACGCGTATCGGAGTCATCACGTGAGCCAGAAGATCAACGGCGTGAAGGGGATGAACGACCTTCTGCCGGGCGAGATTGAAATCTGGCAGTTCGTGGAGTCCACCGCGCGCACGCTGTTCGGCCGCTTCGGCTACGGCGAGGTGCGCACGCCCATGGTGGAGGACACGGCCCTCTTCGTGCGCAGCGTGGGCGAGGAGACGGACATCGTCGGCAAGGAGATGTACACCTTCGAGGACAAGGGCGGCCGCAGCCTGTCCCTGCGTCCGGAGGGCACCGCGCCCGCGGCGCGCGCGTACATCGAGCACTCGGTGAACAACCAGGAGCCGGTGTCGCGCTGGTTCTACATGGGGCCCATGTTCCGCTACGAGCGGATGCAAACGGGGCGCTACCGCCAGTTCTACCAGATTGGCGCTGAGGCGTACGGAGCCAAGGAGCCCGCGCAGGACGCGGAGTTGATGGACATGGTGGTGCAGTTCCTAGAGGCCCTGGGCCTTCAGGAAGTCACCCTGAATATCAACTCGCTGGGCGACGAGAACTGCCGGCCTGTGTACCACGCGAAGCTGGTGGAGTACCTCAAGGCCCACCGCGAGGAGTTGTGCGCGGACTGCCAGCAGCGGCTGGAGCGCAACCCGCTGCGCGTCCTGGACTGCAAGAACGAGAAGTGCCAGTCGGTAGCTGCGGCGGGGCCCAATGTGCTCGAGTTCCTGTGCGAGCCGTGCCGCGCTCACTTCAACGACCTGCAGCGCAAGCTGGAACTGCTGGGCGTCCGCTACGTGGTGAACCACCGGCTGGTGCGCGGCCTGGACTACTACACGCGCACGGTCTTCGAATTCATCGCAGCCCACCCCGCGCTACGTACCGCAAGTACAGTGGGCGGCGGCGGTCGCTACGACAAGATGATGAAAGGCCTGGGTGGGCCGGACGTGCCCGCAGTGGGCTTCGCCATGGGCTTGGACCGGCTGGTGCTCCTGCTGAAGGAGAGTGGCAAGACGTTCGCCCAGCGGCCGGACCTGTTCATCGCCGTGGCGGACGAGGGCTCGCAGGACGAGGGCCTGAATCTGGCCAGCCGCCTGCGCCGCGAGGGCCTCAAGGTGGACTTCGACACGCGCGGCGGCAGCCTCAAGAGCCAGATGAAGCGCGCGGACAAGTCCGGTGCCCGCTTCACGCTGGTGCTGGGCGAGCAGGAGCGCACCAGCGGCCAGGCGAAGCTCAAGCCCATGGCGGGCGGTGAGCCCGTCCCTGTCGCGCTCGACAGCGTCGCCGCCACCGTGCGCGCGCAGCCGGAAGCGCCGGCCCCGGCCCCCGCGGCCTGATCCAACTCCCCCCTCCGGCATGACGCGCCCGGCCGGAGGGGAGGGGGCGGCCTGTCTTCCCAGAAAACCCAGGAGTAAAGGTGTTAAGCATCGTAAGTCCTGGGAATCGCTGGGGGAATGAGGCCTTGGAGATTCGCGGACATTGAGAGCTTGGAGTACATTCCATCCTCCATGTCGAGCGCTTCCCAGCCCGTCTCCATGATCGATGGCCTTCGTTGGATCCCCGTCGCCGGGGACAGCATGTGGCCGTCGTTGCGTGCGGGTGACGTGGCGGAGGTGGAGCCGCTGGTGGAGGCGCCGCGCCCGGGTGAGGTGGTGCTGGCGCGCTTCGAGTCCTCGCTGGTGTTGCACCGGGTGCGGTGGTGCGACGGCAGCTTCTGTGCGCTTCGCGGGGACAATGGCGGCATGGAAGATCCGCCGCTGCCGCTCGTCCGTATCCTGGGACGTGCGCGGCGTGTGCGCCGGGGCGGCGCGTTGCTGGAGATGGACCGTTGGGATGTGGGACCCCGGCGGCTGGGCCGCTGGCGCGCGACGCTGAAGCGCCAGGTGGCCGAATGGCTGGGAAGGACGGGCCGCGCATGAGCATTCAGGAAGGCAGCGTTCCCCGGCGGCGTGCGGGGACCTCGGGGGAGGGCTTTGGCGCGGACTTCCTGGTGCTGGACGCGGAGGGGCGCACGCTGCGCGGGCTCAACCCGACGGCGGCGCGCATCTGGGCGCTGTGCGATGGACAGCGCACGGCCCGGGCGGTGGCGGAGCAGGTGGCTTCCGAATTTTCGACCGACGTCGGTCCGGTGCTGACCGACACGCTGCGCTTCCTGGAGGAGCTTCAGCGGCGAGGCCTGTTGGACGAAGTGCGCGCGCCGGCCGGTGCCGCGCCTCTGGAGGAGACATGATGCGGGCGCTCGTGACCGTGCTGGCGGGTGCGATGGTGCTGTCGGCGTGCTCGGAAGGGGTGTCCCCCCTGCCGCCGCCGTCGGCCGTGAAGCCGGGGCAGGGCAGCGGCTCCGTCACCCCCGTGGATCCGACCGACGTGCTGGCCGGTGGCGGGAGCGTGGCCCTGCCGCCGCCTCCGGCTCCCTCGGGCGAGGAGCCGCCTCCGGAAGAGCCGCCTCCGGAAGAGCCGCCTCCGGCGCCGCTGCCGCCCCCGACCGGGAGCGCGGAGGTGGTGGGCGTGGGCTCCGAGCCCACGCCCCTGTCCGAGGTGCAGCAGGTGGACGTGGACTTCGTGGTGAGCGGTGTGCGGAACAAGGGCCTGGTGGACGTGGAGTTCATCGCGCCGGGCGGGCGTCCGTACGAGAAGCGGAGCGCGACGGTGGAGGCGCAGCCGGAGGAGACGCGCACGCTGCGCTATTCGCTGCCGGTGGCGGGCACGCAGGTGTCCATGGCGCGCATGACGGGCACCTGGCAGGTGCGCTTCTTCCTGGACGGAGCGCAGCTGGCCGCCACGTCCTTCACCCTGGAGCCGTGACGTGAGGCACGCCATGAACGTCCGCATCCTCGCGCTCGTCGCCGTGCTGCTGCCGGCGGTGGGCTTCTCCCAGGCCAATAGCTGGAACGTGAGCCCCGTCCCCGCCGCCGGGGAGTCCGTCGCGCGCGTGGTGATGGAAGACGCGTCCGACCTCATCCTGGAAGTGACGAACACGTCCACGAACACAAGCGACTCCCGCGTGTCAGAGGTGTCCTTCGTTCTTCCGACGGGCTACCAGCTCCTGGGGGGGCTGCCCGCGGAGGAGAACCCGAACTGGAAGGTCGAGTACATCGACGCCAACGAGCGGCGCATCACCTTCCAGTCCACGCTGGGCTGCGTGGACGACGGGCGCGGCCTGGCTCGCAATGAGTCCGCGCGCTTCGTGCTGAGCGTGGTGGCCCCGTCGAACCGCGCCACCGACAGCACCACCGAGCGCCTCGTGGGGGGCACGTACGCCCGCGACCAGTGCGACGGCAGGAGCTACGCGTACAACGTCAACAACATGACCCCCTGGACGCGCGGGATCCTGGCCGCGAACGTGACGCTGTCGCCGCGCGTGCTGGCGGTCAACGGCACGACGGTGGCACGCGTGGTGGTGGAGAACCGGGGCACGGGCCCGGCCACGGTGACCTTGGACAACCCCGCCTCCACGAGCAGCGTGCCGCTCACGACCGTGAGCAAGAACCCTGCTGGCAACCTGTCCGTCGCGGTGCGGTCCGCGGGCGTCTTCGTGGCCAACCTGCGGCCCACCGCCGCTGGCGCCGTGGCCGCGCGCGTCCGGGCTCGCACGAGCAACAATGCGTCCAACGCGCCGCTGGTGGACTCGCCCGTGGCGGACGTGGGCAACCTGGTGGCGGCGGCGGACATGGACATCGTGGACGCGTTCGCCGGTGATTCGGTGGCGCTGCGCCTGACGGTGCTCAACACCTCCACCACGAACACGTACACCCAGGTGCGCCCGCGCGCGCCGGTGCTGCTGGGCCGCGCGACGGCGTCGCTGGTGGCCGGGCCGTCGCCGGAGAGCGTGGCGCAGCTGGCCCCGGGCGCTTCCGCGCAGTTCACGTGGCGCTACCAGGTGTCGGGCTCGCCCGGCGCCAGCTACCAGTTCCAGGCGCAGGTGGACGGGACGCTCAACGGTTCAGCGGTGGCGGGGGATGTCGTCACCGCGCGCAAGGGCCGCATCGTGGAGCACCGCGTGCGGCTGAGCCAGGAGACGATGTCCACCGCGGCCACGGGCGTGACGGTGGCGTACACGGTTCAGAACCGGGGCACGCAGCCCATCATCGAGGTGAAGCTGTTCAAGCCCGCGGTGAACTACTTCGCGGTGGCCGCGTCGGGTCCGCAGGCGTTCGGGGACTGGATCGTCTACACGGACGCGGCCAGCTACATCTGGGAGTCGGAGACCGGCATCCCGGTGGGCGGCGAGGCCACGTTCCGCATCACCTATTCGGGCTTCACCGCCGTCACCGAGGACACGGCGTTCCGCCACCGGCTGGAGCTGAACCAGGGCTGGAACGATGCGCGCATCCGCGTGGAAGCGACGATGACGCTGCTCTCGGTCGCCGCGTCCCCGGACGTGGGGCGCCTCACGGGCGTGGCCCGCGACGGCAGCGTGACGCTCACCTGGGACAATCCCTTCAACCACGGCGGCACCCTGGTGCTGCGCGCGGAAGGGACGAGCCCACCCAACACCGCGCCGACCAGCGGCGTGCGCTACGCGGTGGGCGACGTGCTGGGCAACGCGACGGTGGCCTACGTGGACGAGTTCAGCTCCGCGTCGTCCATGACGGACACGGCGGTGACGAACGGCACGACGTACACCTACCGCGTGTTCAACGCGGATGATCAGCTGCGGTACGGGCCGGGCAACCAGCCCACCTCGCAGGGGCTGCTGGCCACTCCCCGGGCTCGCGTGGCGGGCAACCCGCTGTGGTGCTACTCGGTGGGGTTGGACACGACGCTTCAGCCCGTGACGGAGCTGGGCGTGGGCATCTTCAGCTCCTTCAACGACTCCGTGGTGGCCACGCGCACGAACACCACGAACCCCTCCGAGGACGGCGCGGAGCGCTTCCGGCCGGTGAAGATGGCGGGGAAGATCGCCACCCGCTTCCCGGTGGTGCCGCTCTTGGGCCGGCCCGGGCAGCAGTGGATCGTCGTGGGGGATCAGACCGGCGTGCCGGCGGTGCTCAACGCGGCCACGGGCGAGTTCCTGTGGCGCAACACCACGCTGGGCCTGGGGAACATCAGCTCGTTCCCGGTGACGCAGCTGCTCGACTACGCGAACCCGGAGTACCGGACGACGTACTCGAACGTGGACCTGGCCATCTTCGCCACGCGCAACACGTCCGCGCAGAACCAGGTGGTCGCGCTGAACGCGGCCACGGGCGCGCTCATCTGGCGCTACCGGCCCGGGGACCTGGGCATGGTGAGCGGCGGCATGCTGGTGGACTACACGACGAACCGGCTCTACGTGCCGACCCGGACGGGCACGAGCACGGCCACGCTGCGCGTGCTCAACAGCCTCACGGGCGCGGAGGTGGCGCGGCTGTCGCTGGGGGACCTGGAGTTCGGCGTGGTCCGCAACGCCACGAGCAACCAGATCCTGGTCACCGCCAACGACGGCCGGGTGTACGGCGTGAATCCGGCCACGTTCACGACGGCCTGGACGGCCACCGTGCGTCCCACCACGGCGCGGGCGTTCACCCACTTCGCCCGGCCGCTGGGCCGGGGCTTCGTGGTGAGCACGGCGGACGGCGCGGTGGAGCGCTATGAGATGGACGCGACCAACGTGCCGGTGCAGCTGTGGTCCACGGACATCGCGGGCCCGGCCGGCTCCTTCACCCTCAACCAGAACGGCGTGGCGCGCATCTACGTCGGCAGCTCGGATGGCAAGGTGCACCAGCTGGAGCTGGAGACGGGGACGGACTCCGGGCAGGTGACCGTGGGCCCGGCGCAGGCCATCGGCACGCCGACCATCGATCACACCGTAGGCCGGTTGCATGTCGGCACCCCAGATGGTCGAATCTGTGCCTTCCCGGTGCCCTTCTAGGTGGGCCATCACGTGAGCCAACGCCCTACACAGCCTCCCGCGGGTCCCTCCGTGCCGAAGCCGCCGGCCGCGCCCGCCGTGTATGTGGCTCCCGCCATCCTGTGGGAGCAGCCCTTCGTCGCGCTGGCGCAGCTGTCCATGTGCACCATCCCCGGCGAATCGGAGTGCATGCCGTGAACGGCGGGGACCCCCTGTCGGGTCCCCGTGACGGCGCGCTCCGGATCACCCTGGCCGGGTGGACCGTGGCGCTCGACGTGGAGGATGACGCGCTCGCCGGTCCGCTGCGGCGCGTGTTCGGCGCGTTCCTCGCTCCGGAGGCCGTGGCTCCCGAGGCCCGGCTGGTGATGCGGAACCCTCGCTGTCCCCGTGCTCCGCCCACCGTGCAGGAACTGCCACGTCTTGCTCCCGGTGACTCGGGGACGCTGAGTGTGGAGGGCGCCGGGTACTCCGCGGTGCTCTCCGCGGACCGGTGCCGCGCGGACGTCATCGGATCCGGGCGGTACCCGGTGGAGAACGTGATCAAGGTGATGCTCGCGTCCGCGCTGGCGAAGCGTGGCGGGCTGCTCATCCATGGCGTGGGGCTGATGCACGAGGGCCGGGCCGCGCTCTTCGTGGGGCACTCCGGCGCGGGCAAGAGCACCCTGGGCGGGCTGTGGCGCGAGGCGGGCGGGGCGGTGCTCGCGGATGAGCTGGTGGCGGTGTGGCCCGTGGAAGGCGGTGGGTGGCGCGCGGCGGGGACGCCCTGGAACGTGCCGGTCCGGACCGCCGAGGCGGCGCTCGTCGCGGTGGGCACGCTGGGTTGGGA
>NZ_RAWC01000095.1:0-31186 GCF_003611685.1 Corallococcus sp. CA049B
GGGTGGAGGACATCACCGCGGCCATCTCCGCCCATCAGGTGGTCATCGTCGCGGGGGCCACCGGCTCGGGGAAGACGACGCAGCTGCCCAAAATCCTCCTCGCCATGGGGCGCGGCCGTCCCCGCCAGATTGGCGTCACCCAGCCCCGGCGCATCGCCGCGACGAGCGTGGCGGCGCGCGTGGCGCGCGAGGTCGGCACCGAGTTGGGCACGGACGTTGGCTACCAGATCCGCTTCGAGGACCGCTCGTCCCGGCAGACGGCCGTGAAGTTCATGACCGACGGCGTCCTGCTCGCGCAGATCCATAGCGATCCGCTCCTGAAGCGCTACGACACCATCGTGCTCGACGAGGCCCACGAGCGCAGCCTCACCATCGACTTCCTGCTCGGGTGGCTCAAGCGCATCCTCCCCAGGCGCCCCGACCTCAAGGTGGTGGTGAGCTCGGCCACCATCGAGACCGAGCGCTTCTCGCAGTTCTTCGGGGGCGCTCCCGTCATCCAGGTGGAGGGCCGGACCTTCCCCGTGGACGTGCTCTACGAGCCGCCCCCCGAGGAATCCGAGCTCGCTGACGCCGTCGCCGATTCGGTGGCGAACGTGCTCTCGCTCGACCCGGACGGGGACGTGCTCGTGTTCCTCCCAGGGGAGCGGGAGATCCGCGAGGCCGAGAACGCCCTGAACGCGCGCGAGCTCCGCGGCACGGTGGTGCAGCCCCTGTATTCGCGCCTGTCGGCCTCCGAGCAGTCGCGCGTCTTCGCCACCATTCCCCAGCGCCGGGTCATCCTCGCCACCAACGTCGCGGAGACGTCGATCACCATCCCGGGCATCGTGTACGTCGTGGACACGGGCGTGGCGCGCCTGTCGCGCTACGACCCACGCTCGGGCACCACGCGCCTGCACATCGAGCCGGTCTCCCAGGCCAGCGCCGACCAGCGCAAGGGGCGCTGCGGACGCGTGCGCGAGGGCATCTGCGTGCGGCTCTACGACGAGGTGAGCTTCACCACGCGGGCCGCCTTCACCGACCCGGAGATCAAGCGCACCGGGCTCGCGGGGGTCATCCTGCGGATGAAATCCCTCGGCCTCGGTGACGTCGAGGACTTCCCCTTCCTCGACCCGCCCCAGTCGAGGGCCATCGCCGAGGGCTGGCGGGTGCTCGAGGAGCTCGGGGCCATCGAGGGCAAGGAGCGCACCTTGACGCAACTCGGGCACCAGCTCGCGCGCTTCCCGGTGGACCCGCGCATCGCGCGGATGATCCTCGCCGGCGCCGAGTACGGGTGCCTGGACGAGGTGCTCATCGTCGCCGCGGCGCTCAACCTGCAGGACCCGCGCGAGCGGCCCCGGGAGCTCGCGCAGAAGGCGGACGAGTCGCACCGGCGCTTCCGTGACGAGCACTCGGACTTCATGGGGCTGCTCAAGCTGTGGGCGTTCGTGCGCGAGGCCGAGGAGCGCGGGACGTCCCATCTGCGGCGCGTGTGCCGGGACAACTTCCTGTCCTTCCTGCGGGTGCGCGAGTGGCGGGATGTCCAGCGCCAGCTCGAGGAGACCGTCCGCGAGCTGCGCCTGCCGCGCAAGGGCCGGGGCGCCCCGGCGCGCGGGGACCTCCTGCACCAGGCGCTCCTCACCGGGCTCCTGTCCCGCATCGGCCAGTGGAACCCGGAGCAGCGCCACTTTGTGGGCGCGAAGCAGACGCGCTTCACGGTCCACCCCTCGTCGGCGCTCGCGAAGAAGCCCCCTGCCTGGGCGATGGCCTTCGAGCTCGTGGAGACGTCCCAGCTGTTCGCGCGCACCGTGGCGAAGCTCGACCCGGAGTGGCTCGCGGCGGCGGCTCCCCACCTGCTCAAGCGCAGCTACTCCGAACCGCACTGGTCGGAGAAGTCCGCGCGCGCCATCGTGAAGGAGAACGCGACCCTCTTCGGGCTCCAGGTCTTCAAGGAGCGCCCCGTCTCCCTTGCCAGCATGGACCCCGCCCGGGCACGGCTGATGTTCCTCGAGCATGCCCTGGTGCGCGGCGAGTACCGCACCCGGGGGGCGTTCCAGGAGAAGAACCAGAAGGTGCTCGAGCGCGTGGCGCGCCTGCGGGACAAGGCCCGGCGCAGCGAGCTGCTCGACAGCGAGGCGCTGCTGACGTTCTTCGACCAGCGCGTCCCGGCGGACGTGACGGATGGAGCGGGCTTCGAGGCCTGGCGCCGCAAGGCCGAGGCGGCCGACCCCGACGTGCTCGTCCTCTCCATGGAGGATGCCCTCTCGCACGACCCGGGCCTGTCCCCGGCGCACTACCCGGACACCGTCCCCCTGCACGGCGCGTCCGTACCGGTGACGTACACCTTCGACCCCTCGGCCGAGGACGACGGCATCACCTTGAGCGTGCCGCTGCTGCTGCTCGCCCAGCTGGTCCCCGGTGAGCTCGACTGGACCATCCCCGGGTGGCAGCGGGAGAAGCTCACCGCCCTGCTCGAGCAGCTCCCCCGCGCCCAGCGCAAGCAGCTGGGGCCGCTGCCGGAGCTGGTCGACCGTCTGGAGAAGGAACTGGTGCCCTTCCGCGGGCCGCTGATTCCGGCGCTCGCGCGCGCGGTGTCCCGGCTGTGCGGCGTGGACGTGACCGAAGAGTCCTTCCGGGCGGATGCCGTGGTGCCGTACCTGCGCATCACGCTCCGGGTGCTCGACGAGCGCGGAAAGGAGCTCGCGAAGAGCCGCGACGCGGATGCGCTGCTCGAGCAGCACGGGGGACATGCACGGGCGGCGCTGCGCAGCGCGGCCCCGGCTTCGGACTGGGAGCGCAAGGGGCTGACGGCCTGGACCTTCGGCGAGCTGCCCCCCTTCGTGACCCGGCGGGTCGGCGGGCTCGAGGTCCGCAGCTATCCCGCGCTCGTCGACCGGGGCGCCACCGTGGACCTGACGCTGCTCGAGACCTCCGCCGCCGCCGACGCGGCCACGCGCACGGGGGTCCGCCGGCTCCTGATGATTGCCGCGCGCGGACACGTGGCCGTCAGCGCCGCGCGCATGCCGCTGCCCTTCCCGTCCCTGGACGGCGCGCCGCCCGCGCGGGGCAAGGCCGACGCCTTCAAGGCGCTCGTCCTCGCACGCAGCGTCGACGATGCGTTCAAGCTCGCACCGGGTGCGCCGCTGCCCCGCACGAAGGCGGCCTTCGAGGCGCTGGTCCGTGAGGGCTCACCGCGCATCGAGGTTGAGGCCCGGGACTGGACGAACGCCGTCGTCGTCACCTCCGCGGAGCTCGCAACGACGCTCGCCGCACTCAAGGCCGCCTCCAAGGGGCCGAGCGGCGCGGCGGCCGTGCGGGACCTCCGCTCGCAGCTCGCGCACCTGTTCCCCGCGAACCTCATCGAGTGGATTCCCCTCGTGCGCCTGCTGCACTACCCGCGCTACCTGCGCGCGGCCCAGGCACGGCTGGCGCGTGCGGTGGCGAACCCCGCCAAGGACGCAGGGAAGGCCGCGCCCTTCCTCCCGCTGTGGGAGTCCTTCCTCGCCAGGTCCGCCACCGCGCGTGACCAGGAGGCGGCGCGGGAGCTGCGGTGGGCCTTCGAGGAGCTGCGCGTGGCCCTCTTCGCTCCGGAGGTGACGACGCCCGTGTCGGTGACGGTGGCGAAGGTCGGCGCGGCCCTCGCGGCGCTGCGCTAGAAGCGAAAGGATCAAGCCGTGCCCCTCTGGGGGCGCAGCGGCGCGGCGGCCAGCACGGCATTGAGGCCGAGGAACAGCATGAACGCGCCCAGCAGCAAGGTGAACACGGCCGTGGGCGAGGTGAGCTTCCGGGGCAACCCCGAGGGCTGAACCGGAGTTCGTGATTCGCGTCAGGGAGGGGGAATCCCGGGTGGGAGCTGATGCTCCTTCGACTGCACCGGGCCCAGGTGCTTCTGGAACCACGGAAGCAGCGGCGGCCCGTCAGTCAGGACCAGCTCGCTCCCCTGCGCCCCCGACCCGCACCACCGCTCCTCGCGCAGGCGCAGGACATCCTCGCGCACCAGTTGCCCGAACACCGACTTGCCGTCCCGGAATTTCAGCTCCAGCAGGACGGACTCCCATGGCGGCGTGGTCAGGGCCCGGTCCTTCGAAACCGCCGCCTGGGTGAACGCGGTCCGAAGCCGCGCCAACAGCGGCTCGGGCATGCACCCCACCACCTTCTCCCCACCGCAGGTCACAAGGCGGGCCGACTCGAGCTGGGAGGCCTCCGCCTTGAGCCGAGCCACCGCGCGGGCCCCCGGCGAAGGCTCGGCCTCCGCATCGGCGGACGGCGTCGGGGCCGCCGGAGCAGGCTCCTCCGGAGGAGTGATGGCCGGCGCCTCCACCCGGCCCTTCGCCACCCCCTCGCGCTCCGAGGCCGTGGCGCCCCGGGCCGCCTGCTGACAGGCAGGAACCAGCAGCAGCGTCGCGGCGAGCCACGCCCGGGAGATGCCAGACCGCCTGTCGGAATCAGAAGAGGAGATAGCCGGTGTCATCGGGAACCAATCCCATGGCGCTCTTGAGGAAGTCGTATTCGCGCTTGTAGATGGTGCCATCCACGTACATGTAATTGAAAGTCTTCTTGCCCACGGGTACGGCGCGAAGATTGGCGCCCATGCCGGGAGGCGCCCCGTACACCTTCGCGCGACCGCCAATGGCAGCGGATAACTTCGCCATGTAGTTGTACTTCAGGATGACGTCCCGAAGGTACGTCTTCGACTCCGCGGCCGTCTTGGTGACCTTCGTCCCGGACCAGTCGTAGGTGACGGTGTCCGTGTCGCGCCTGGCCGAGGCCGTGGCGCGAATCAGGTTGCGATAGGCCGTGGTCGCCAGACAGCCCCACACCTTGACGACGGAGTCGGTGGCGAAGGCGGCCTTGAGGTCCGCCAGCCGAGGCATGTTGACCGGATCGAAGTCCTTGAGCCGGGGGTCCTTGTCTCCCGGATCCCGCAGCGCCGCGGAGGTCCCGCCCGAGCGGTAGCCGATGTCCTCGGTGGTGTTGGCGAGGATGGGTCCCCCTGCCCAGGCATGTGAGAAGAGATGGAACTCCCTCAAGGCACCCGGAGCCTTGAGGCCCAGTTCGGCGAGGTAGTCGTAGACGTGCAGGATGGAGATGGAATCGTCGTCGTGCCGCCGCGTCTGGTTCGCCGTCTCTGAGTATTTGGCCACATGCGGCTTCACCGTCCCCTGGAGGACGCGGTCCAATTCAAACCACCCGGACGCGCTCTTCACGCTCCTGCTCCGCTCTCCGGACTTGAAGTCGAAGAGGGTCACGACCGTGGGTGTGTCGATGCGCTTGGGGAGGGTTGTCTTCACGCCCGTCCTGTGCGTGCTCCCCGAATAGAGGTCCTCACGGCAGGTGTCACAGTAGGCGACGTTGTTCGCTCCGCCGCTGTAGTCCCAGCCCGCGACGAGGACGACCTCGGAGTGCGCCGAGGCCAGCGTCAGGGTCAGGGTGAAGACGGTCTTCGCCGCGCCCAGGGTCGTCTCCTGGGTCCGCTGGATGGCCGGGCAGCAGAGGGGCGCCTCCTGGGGGAACGTGGGCACCGGTCCCTCCGTCCCCTTCACGAAGGTGAGGGGCAGGATGAAATCCGGCCGGTCCACGAAGGAGAGACACACTTCGCCCCGGCCCGGGTTCACTCCGCTCAAGGCGATGCGAACAGCGCCGGAGACCGCCACGCCGCGGCTCACGGCCAGTCCCGAGGTCAGCGTCACGGTGCTCACATTGAGCGCAGCACCCTTTTCGTCGACAGCAACCACCTCGAGGTGATGGGTCGCGGGCATGTCTTCCCCCTCGTTCAAAGTCTGCCAGGGACGCGGATGGGCACTTCTCCGCACCACCATTCGAGCCCCAAGGAGGAGGGCGAAACAACGACCCGGGAGGATCTGGGAAGCGACGCAACCGGCTCAGTCGCCACACGAAGCAAAGAGCTCGGTCCCCCGCGTCCGGCCCTCGGGGGTTTGCTGGAAGCGCCGGACGTTCTCTGCGAGCCGGTCGGCATGGGCAGCGAAGAGCGGGCTGCCCCAGACATGGACCGACCTGGAGCACGTGTGGCTCGAGCACGACACGGGTGTCTGATTGACGGGGTCGGCCTATCGCCGGCCTCTCAGCCGCGTGCGCGAGTAGACGAGCAGGGCAATGCCAGCCAGTACCTGCAAGCCGAGGATGATGCGCGCGGGCTCCACGACAGGCAGCCACGACACCCTGTCTCCGCGGATGACAAAGGCGCCGGCCGGGCGCGCGCTCAGCCCAAAGCCCGTGCCCTCTCCACGCCCCGTGCCTTCCTTCGAGTTGCCCTCGGGAACCGGGCCTTCGCCCCCACCACCGCCTCCACCGCCCCTCACGCGCGCGACGGGAATCACGGTGACCTCCCCCTGCTGGATGGGTTGGCCGAAGACGCAGCGCGCGGAGATGCTGTCGCGGGTCCGGTCGATGACGTCGTTGATGTCCATGGCGGATACCCCTTCGAGTGCTCCCGCCAGAGATAGGTACGGCGGGAGCGCGCGCCATCACACCAGGCCACGGGCCCGGGGCCAGGCTCGCCGTCAAGTCTGGGGCGAGGCTCCCGCAGTCCCCACCGGAGCGGCGCGCTCCCCGAGCGCGAACAGCACGAGCAATGGCAGCCAGAGCGCCGAGAGGGTGGCAGCCAGCGCCGCGCGACCGAAGCCGCGGCAGAGCCACTCTCGACGACTTCCGATTTCCGGGCCACGTCCGCCAGCCCGGTGGAATGATGGGGCTCCCGCCGGTCGCGCGGTGCTCCCATGAAGAACAGGCTCGTCGACTACTTCCGCCGCATCGCTCCTCTTTCGGACGAGGAGGCCCAGGCCATCCTGGACAGCATGGTGGTGAAGGCCTGTCCGAAAGGCTCGCACCTGCTCATGGCGGGCCAGGTCTGCACCGAGGCCTACTTCGTCCTCCAGGGCTGTGTCCGCCAATACTCCATCGTCGACGAGGAGGAGCGGAGCAACGGATTCTTCACCGAGGACGACTGGGTCCTCTCGATTCACAGCATGATGAACCAGACCCCGGCGGAGCACTTCTGGGTCTGCGCGGAAGACACCACGGTGGTGGTGGGCACCGCTCAACGCGAGGGCGACCTGTATCGGCGCTTCCCTCGCTTCGAGAGCATCTCCCGGCTGGTGATGCAGAAGGTCCTGGCGGAACAGCAGGAGTGGTTCGCGTCCTATCTCACGGACACCCCGGAGCAGCGCTACCTCAAGCTCTCGAGGACGCGGCCGGACATCCTCCAGCGGATTCCCCAGTACCAGCTGGCCAGCTACATCGGCGTGAAGCCCGAGTCACTGAGCCGGATCCGAAAGCGCATCGCCACGCACGGCAAGCCGGCTACGCCGCGACGGAAGGCGTGACCGTCCGGAACCCCCTGGTGATGAGCCAACCACCGAGGACCAGCTCGAACAGACCCCCGGGCCCGGAGAAGAGGATGCCCCACGGCAGCCCGAAGAGCTCGAACACGGACCCCAGCGCGAGAAGCCCGTAGCCCACCGCGCCCACCAGCGGGAGCCACGCGGGAAGAAGCCGGGAGCGGTACAGCGACAGGCAGAACACCACGCTGCCGGCCCCCAGGATGATCATCGCGAGCTGGTACGCCCAGAAGTTCCCTTTCGAGAGCAGCGTGGACAGCGTCGCCCGCTCCGGCGGTGCGGATTCTCCCAGCTGGAGGATGCAGAGCAGGAACACCACTCCAACGATGAGGGTCAGCGCCTCCATCACCCGCGTGCAGACGTACGCGACGGCGATGCCCAGGCTCCGCTTACGGAGGATGGGAAAGAACAGCACGCCAATTCCGACGACGAAGAGGGAGTTCAACAGGAGCAGCAGCGCGCCCCCGACAAACAGCGTCCTCTGTCCCGCCAGCATCTCCGGCTCCTTCAGGACGGAGGTGACGAGCGCAGTGCCGATGCCGTAGGCAAGAAACGGCAGGAGGAAGAGGGCTCCCAGGGAACGGGAGTGAAGGCGGGAGATGTTCATCGCGAGGGCTCCAGAACGTTCAGCGACGTTGTGGCCCCAAGACTGGCGGGGGGCGCCCTCGCCCGCATTGACGAGGATCAATAAGCGGGCACGGGCCGGTCCACCCTACCCGCCACGCGGGTCCAGGCTCCGGGCGAACCCGGGCTTGCGGCGCGCGTGTGAGGCCTGCTCGTAGGCGTAGGCGAGCTTGAGCAGCACGGGCTCGCTCCAGGCGCGACCGATGAAGGACACCCCCACCGGCAGCCCGTGCACGTCGCCCGCGGGCACCGTGAGGGTCGGGTAGCCGGACACGGCGGCGGGCGTGGAGCTGCTGCCCAGCCAGTGGTCGCCCAACACCAGGTCGATGGGGCCCGCCGGAGCCTGGGTCGGGGCCACGAGCGCATCCAGCTTGTGCTTGTTCATCACCGCGTCCAGGCCCTCGGCGCGCGAGTACCGGCGGCATGCCGCCAGCGCCTTCTTGTAGGCGGCGTCGGTGAGCGGGCCCTTCTTTTGCGCCTGGAGCAGCAGCTCCTGGCCGAAGTAGGGCATCTCGCGCTCGCGGTGCTCCTCGTTGAAGGCGATGAGGTCCGCGAGCGTGCGCACGGGGGCGCCCTCGCCGAGCTGTGCAAGGTACGCCTCCAGGCCCGCCTTGAACTCATACAGCATGACCTCCAGTTCGGGCCCGTCGAGCTTCGCCACGTTGGGCAGCACCACGGGGTCCACCAGCACGGCCCCTTGCGCCTTCATCACTTCGAGCGCGCGCTCCACGACCGCGTCCGTGGCCGGGTGGTAGCCGAAGAACCGCTCACGCGGCACACCGATGCGCGCCCCCTTGAGCCCCTGGGGGTCTAGGAACTTCGTGTAGTCCGGGTGGGCTCGGCCCTTGCCCGCGGCCGTGGCCGCGTCGCGTGGGTCCTCGCCCGCGAGCACGCCCAGCAGCGCCGCGGCGTCCGCCACGGTGCGCGTCATGGGGCCCGCGGTGTCCTGTGTCGAGGAGATGGGGATGATGCCCGCGCGGCTGACGAGCCCCACCGTGGGCTTCAGCCCCACCAGCGAACACGCGGACGCGGGCGAGACGATGGAGCCGTCCGTCTCGGTGCCCACCGACACGGCGCAGAAGTTGGCCGCGGTGGCCGCGCCCGAACCGGAGCTTGAACCGGAGGGTGTCCGGTCGAGCGCATACGGGTTGCGGCACAGGCCGCCGCGCGCGCTCCAGCCGCTGGTCGAGTGCGTGGAGCGGAAGTTGGCCCACTCGCTGAGGTTCGTCTTGCCCAGGAGGACGGCACCAGCGGCGCGCAGCCGCTCCACGATGAAGGCATCGCGAGGAGGCACGGCGCCCACCAGCGCGAGTGAGCCCGCGGTGGTCTGCAGCTTGTCCGCCGTGGCGATGTTGTCCTTGATGAGCACGGGGATGCCGTGCAGCGGCCCGCGTGCGCCCTTGGACTTGCGCTCGGCGTCCAGCGCGTCGGCCATTGCGAGCGCATCCGGGTTGAGCTCGATGACCGAGCACAGCGGCAGCTCCCCGGTGCGGTCCAGCGCACGGATGCGCGCGAGGTACGCCTCCGTCAGCCCGCGCGCGGTGTGCTTGCCGGACTCCAGGCCCGCCCGCAGCTCCGCGACCGTCGCCTCTTCGAGCGCGAAGGCTCCGGCCGTGGTGGCCCCTGGCGCGGCGGCGGAAGGCACCTGGGCGTGCGCATTCCGGGCGGCCAGCGCCCCCGTCACGGCCGCCGCGGCCCCAAGCAGCGCGCGGCGGGAGAAGCCAGGGTTCACGTCGGAAGTGGCCGTCTTCTTCGTCATGGAGCAGGCACCCGGAATGTGGAGGGCGCCCAGTGGACCAGATGCCCCCATCAGGAGGAAGGGCCACGGCCAAGGGCTCTCGCACCCACGCGAGCTGTGCGGACTTCTCCGATGGCGGGATGAGCGGCTGCGGCTCCCGTCCGCCAGGACTCCTCCTTCGCCTGGCTGACGGCCCCTACCGGGGTGCGCCCTGGGCGACCCAGTCGATGACGGCCTGCTTCTGCGCGGCGGACAGGGGGCTTCCCTTGGGCATGGCGCCTCCGGAGCACGCGGGGCTGCTGTTGGTCGCGAGGATCTTGTCGATGAGGAAGCTCTGTGCGCGCAGCGGTCCACAGGCCTGCACGCGCAGCCGCTGGCCACACCCCTTGCTGCTGGTGGGGACGCCGACGAGCTCGTTGTAGGCGTTGCCGGCGGTGAGGTTCACCGGCGTGGAGGCGGTCGCATGACAGCCGCTGGTGGCGCAAGTCGCAGTGAAGATGGGTTGAACGTCCGACGCCAGCGTGGACACCTTGCTGGCCACGCCGAACGTCACGGGCGCGGACGTCTCCCGGCCCGGTGCCGGGTGGACGACGGTGACGGTGGCGGCATTGCCGCCGGGCGCGGAGGCCACCAGCGCGGCGGGAATGGACGCGCGCAGCTCGCTGGGGCTGATGAAGGTCGCCGCCACCGTCGTGCCGTTGAAGGAGAGGCTCGCGCCCTCCTTGAAGTTCATCCCCTGCACGGTGAGGGTGAACGCCCCCGAGCCCGCCACCGTCCCGCAGGGGGACAGCGAGGACACCGTGGGGAGCACCACGCCCGTCGCCGTGACGGTGAAGTCGAGGCTGGCGCTGGCGCCGCCCCCTGGCGCCGGGGTGATGACCCGCACCCGGTGCACGCCGGCCCGCGCCGTCACGGACGCCGCCACGCGGACCTCCAGCCGCTGCGGACCGTCATGGGTCGTGGCCATGGCCGTGCCGTCCAGCTCCACCTGACTCTCGTCCACGAAGCCACTGCCTCCCACGGAGAGCACGACCTCGCCCACCCCCTCCTGCACGGCGGAGGGCGCAAGGGTGTCGAGCGTGGGAGCCGGGCGGGTGGGCACGCCGCCATCCGTGACGGAGGTGGACGGCTCCGGCGCACCGGCGCAGATCCACCCGGCCACGTCTTGCAGCGCGGCGGCGTCCAGGAAGGGACCGCCCTGGGGCATGCGTCCCTGCGCGTCCGGCTGCAGCTTGAGGTACAGGTGGCTGCGCTCCGGGTGGCCGGGCTCCACGAGCAGGCGCGAGGAGCCGCCTTGCGAGGGCCGCTGCACGGTGGCCTGCCACAGCTCGTGGGCGTCACGGAACGTCAGGCCGCCCGCGCCGGTGTCATGACACCCCACCGTGCAGCCCGTGGGGCGCTCCGCGGCGAAGTGCGCCGCATGGACCTCCTCCAGCGTGCGCGGGGCGACGCCCTCGCAGGCGCTCCCAGGGGTGGTGCCGGGATCAGGGAGCACCTCGGCGTCCCGCTGCTCGACGCAGCCTGTCAGCCCCCACAAAGTGAGACACAGCAGCCGCGCGACCTTCAAGGTGCACGAGGACACACAGGCCGTAAGGGCACTCCGGATGGATTCTCCCTGCATGACAGGAAGGACTCGCAGCCCCTCGCGCCGGCCACACCGGGCCCGGGGGTGACCCAAACCCGCTACGGGCTTCCGGCGCGAAGCTCCGCGCAGGACGTGCTGTAGTGGAGGCTCCCTGACGGTCAGGAGGCCCCCTGGTGAAAACGCTCCCCCTGCTTCCCCTGCTCTTCGCCTGCGTGGCGGCGCCCGGCCCCGTGCTCGCGGCGGCGCCCCCGCCCACGGTCCTCGCGGGCCTGGACGCGCTGTACCCCGAACTGGACGCGCTCTACCGTGACCTGCACCAGACGCCCGAGCTGTCACTCCAGGAGGAGAAGACGGCGGCGAAGCTGGCCGAGCGTCTGCGCAAGCTCGGCTTCGAGGTGACGCCGAAGGTGGGCGGGCACGGCGTGGTGGCCCTGTTGCGCAACGGCAAGGGGCCCACGGTGATGCTGCGCACGGACCTGGACGGGCTGCCGGTGGAGGAGAAGACGGGCCTGCCCTACGCCAGCAAGATGAAGACGAAGGATGGCGCCGGGGCGGAGGTCGCGGTGATGCACGCGTGCGGGCACGACGTGCACATGACGTCTTGGATTGGCACGGCCACGCTGCTGGCGCGGACGAAGGACCGGTGGCGCGGCACCCTGATGTTGGTAGGGCAGCCGGCCGAGGAGATTGGAGCGGGGGCCCGGCAGATGCTGGCGGACGGCCTGTTCAAGCGCTTCCCCAAGCCGGACGTCGCCGTGGCCATGCACACCGTGGCCAACGCCGCGGCGGGGACGGTGCGGTTCACCCCCGGCTATGCGCTGGCGAGCGTGGACTCGGTGGACGTCACCCTCCACGGCAAGGGCGGGCACGGTGCGTACCCGCACACCACCGTGGACCCGGTGGTGATGGCGGCGCGAACCGTCCTCTCGCTGCAGACGCTCGTCAGCCGGGAGAAGAGCCCGCTGGAGCCGGCGGTGCTCACCGTGGGCTCCATCCACGGTGGCACCAAGCACAACATCATCCCGGACGAGGTGCGCCTGCAGCTCACGCTGCGCACGTACAAGCCGGAGGTGCGCAAGGCATTGCTGGCCGGCATCGAGCGCATCGCCAAGGCGGAGGCGATGGCCTCCGGAGCGCCCCGCCCGCCCGACGTGAAGGTCACCGAAGGCACGCCCGCCACCTTCAATGACCCCGAGCTCACGAAGCGGCTGGTGGACGCGGTGGGCAAGGTGCTGGGCGAGAAGAACCTCAGCGAGACGCCGTCCGTCATGGGCGGAGAGGACTTCTCCGAGTACGGCCGCGCGGGCGTGCCCTCCGTGATGCTGTGGCTGGGCATCACCGAGCCCAAACGCTTCGCCGACGCCAAGGGCACGGAGGAGGCGCTGCCCTCCCCGCACTCGCCCCTCTACGCGCCGGACCGCGAGCGCGCGCTGCGCACCGGAGTCACCCTGCTGACCACCTCCGCGCTGGAGCTGCTGGGCAGGCCCTGAGGTCCACTTCACGCAGCCTCGTAGGTGCCCTGGACGCAGGGTGCCTGCGGGGAACCCTATTGGGTGTCCGGTCAGTGCCGCTACAGTGTGGTACGAAAGATCCAGTTCTGGAACCGGAGGCTGCGTTGAAGTTGTTTCGAGTGTGCCTGACTTCGCTGTTGGTGTTGGCCGTCGCGTGCGGTGGTGATTCGACTTCTCCGGAGGCGCCTGACGCCGGGCAGCCCCGGCCGGACGCGGGTGTCGGAGTTCCGGACTCCGGCTCCGAGCCGACCGACGCGGGCTCGGAGACGCCTGACTCCGGCACCGAGACGCCCGACGCGGGGACGGAAACTCCTGACTCCGGCACCGAGACGCCCGACGCGGGCTCCGAGACGCCTGACTCCGGCACCGAGACGCCGGACGCGGGCTCCGAGACGCCTGACGCGGGCGGGCCCGCCGACGCGAACGTCATCGACAACGGGGGCTTCGAGGAGTGGCCCGGTGCGCTTCCGGCGCTGTGGTCCGGGAGCACGACGAACATCGAAGACGTGGTGCAGAAGGTCACGTCGCAGCCCTTCGAGGGCGTGAACGCGGCCCGGCTGAGCAACACCTTGACCGCGCACCGCCGCTTCAGCACCGCGGCGAAGTCCATGCCCGCGGGCCGCTACTCCTGCACCTACCAGGTGCGGGGGACCGGTGACATCCGCAACGGCTTCTTCGGCACCGACTTCTCCAGCTACTCGTCCTACACCTCTGTCGACACCCGGACGTGGACCCAGGTGAACTACACCTTCAACCTGGCCAACTCCGTCTTCGACACCTTCGAGCTCATCTTCAGCGTCCGGAACACCCGCGGCGACCACCTGCTCATCGACAACGTTCGCTGCGTGCGGGCCCCCGAGCCGTGCGATGCGGTCAGCTGCGAGGCCTGGGCGCGTTGCGACAACGCCACCGCGACCTGCCAGCCGCTCTCCGGCCGCTGCGAGGACGCCATGGACTGCAGGGAGTGGCAGGCCTGCGACGCGACCCACACCTGCGTGACCGCCGAGGACCGCTGCACCCGCCACGCGGATTGCGCGGGGACCCCGGAGACGCCCGTCTGCGACACCGCCTCGCACCTCTGCATCGAGGGCGACCCCTGCGCAGGCGTCACGTGCAGCAACCCGACGAGCTGCAATCCCACCACGGGCGTGTGCGAGCTGGCCGAAGGCGCTTGCTTCACGACGTATGACTGCAAGGGCGCCCTGCCCGCCTGCGACCCGGCCACCCGCCGCTGCGTCGCGGCCGAGCACTCCGCGAACATCATCCGCAATGGCGGCTTCGAGAACTGGAGCACCCGCGCCATCCCCTACTATGGGAACAACTACGTCCCGGATTACTGGTACGGCCTGGACAACGGCATCGCGGACCCGGGCACGGAGATCAAGCCCTCGCGGCTCGCGCGCTACACGAGCGCGGTGCACGGCGGCTCGGCGGCGCTGCAGTTCGTGGTGCCCATCCAGATCGCCGAGCGCTTCACGACCGAGAAGTTCAACGTGCCGACGGGCAACTACTCCTGCTCGTACCGCGTGCGTGGCCACGGCAGCATCCGTCACCGCAGCTACTCGAGCGGCGGCTGGAGCCCGCAGACGGACTTCCTCACGGTGGACAGCGACGAGTGGCAGCCGGTGTTCTTCCGCTTCACCGGCAACGTGCGCGACTGGCGCCTGTTCTTCTATCCGAGCCGCAGCGTCGCCGACCGCGACCACCTCCAGGTCGACGACGTCGTCTGCACGAAGGACTAGGACGCGTCGCTGAAATGAAGGGAGCGATGGGGCGTGAAGCCTCATCGCTCCCCCGGCGCAGCCCCCTCTTCTGGCCAGGCCTCAGCTCACGTGGAAGGGCACCATCCGCTCGAACTCGCGGCTGGGGACTCCGATGATGGAGTACGCCGGAGACTGGATGGGCGGCATGGTGCGCAGGATGCGGCGGTGGAAGGTCGGGTAGCTGGCCTTGAACTTCCCTTCGTTCCAGATGCGCAACAGCTTGGCCGTGAAGAGGCCGTTGTAGTCGCCGTCGCTGGAGAGCTGGTTGTCCTGGCAGCCGGAGATGAGCAACACCGTGGCCTTCAGCGTCTCCCGGGGGTCATTCTTGGGCAGCCCCTTCAGGATGGCGTCGTACATCTGCTTGTTCTCGCGGTACGTGCGCCGATCGATGCCCAGGGGCATGTTCTTGAAACGCCGCTCCGCGGGCTCCGTGCTCCGCATCGAATCCGCCAGCAGCTGCAGGCTGCCGCTGGAGCGCAGGGCCGCGTAGGCCACGCTGCTCACCGTGCCGCTGTGGCAGCTGTCGGAGAGCATGAAGACCCGCACGCCCGCCTTGAGCTTCCCCATCGCCTGGTAGATCTCGTCGTCGACGAGCTCCCCGTCATACAGACACCACGTCTCATCCAGGCCGTCGTCCTCATCGCCGTTCATGTCGGGGAGCTGGCCGCCGTGCCCCGAGTAGGTGAACAGGAGCAGGTCCCCCGCCTGGAGCACCGACGCCGCCTCGCCCAGCTCCGCGAGCACCTTCGCGCGCGTGGCGTCCTTCGTGAGGAAGGGCCGGACGCGGCTGAACCCCTGCGCGTTCGCGATGCTGATCATGTCCTCGGCGTCCGCTTCGCACGCCTGCAGCTGGCCATCCCAGCCCGCGTAGTGCTTCGGATCCACCGAGTTCAAACCAATGTTGATGGAATATCCCTGCGCCATGACTGTCATTGCCTCCTTCACTCACGGTGGAGACGGGCGGCCGGGATGCCAGGGAGGAGGCGGCGCGCGCCGTGTCCTTCCGGCCCTTTGCCGACCGGGAGCCCGGGGCTCGCTCCCTCCGCTCCCGCGTGACACGACAGGTTACGCAGGGCCCCTGGCTGTGACCTGACACGCCACGCGTCCTGGCCTCACGGGGCCCTGCCCAGAGGAGGGACCTCCGGGTCGAAGGGTGGCTCGGTGGGTGCATGCGCGACCCGCGCCGGGCTCAACCGGGACCGGCATGCAGTCATCCCCCCCACCGACGAGAGGTTTCTCCATGATGATGAAGCTGACGGGCCGCCTGCTGACGGCCGCGCTCCTGAGTGTCACGGCCGCGGGCTGCCAGGGTGAAGAGCCCACCCCGAGTGCGGGTGACTCGCTCGCCACGCAGGAAGCGAAGGCCGAGCGGACCTGTATCGAGGGCTTCGAGGGCATCAAGAACTGCGCGACGGGCCGCGCGACGCTCACGAACACCGGCAAGAGCATCGCCGTGTCCAACCTGACCAACGTGAAGACGGACGGCTTCTCCAGCGAGTTCCCTCGCGCCGTGGACTGGGTGCTGAAGACGGAGCTGGGCGGCGTGGGCGCCGCGGGCCAGGGCTTCACGCTCGCCGCGCGTGACGGCGACCAGGTGGTCAGCACCATCAGCGTCCAGCCGGGCAAGGAGCGCGACCAGGTGACCCTGCGGCCCTCGTTCACGGGCCGGGCGGGCGGTTCGCCCTTCACCGTCAACCTGTGGAATGGCAACACCCTGATGAACTCGCACTACTTCGAGCCCGATTACGGCGTCGGCTCGGTGTGGTACCAGATCCACATCGGGCTCACGCGGTACGACTTCGGCTTCAAGAACCACGGCTTCGGCGGCAGCAGCATGTACGGCCGCGTCGCCCCGGGCGCCTGCAGCTGGACCTTCCGCGGCACCGGTGACGCCTTCACGCTGGATGTGGATGGCAAGCGCGTCAGCGGCGACTTCCTGGAGATCGTCGAGGACATCGGCGACGGCCACTACCCGTACACCGGCTTCTCCGCCATCGACGTGAAGGCCGCCGCCAGCACCTTCAACATCCTGGGCGAGTCCACCGTCTCCGCGAAGTAACCCGCACCAGGCCCCTTTCCCACGCATGCGGGAAAGGGGCCCCATGGCTCCTTGAACCCCGGCGACCTGGGAGGGGGTGGGACCCGGGCACTCGCCCTATAGTCCCCCTCATGAAGGACGCTTCCGCCCCGCTCCGCTCCATCGTCGCCCTGCCCCTGACGCCGGAGGGCTTCGCTCCGTTTGGCGACGTCGTGTCCGCCGGGCTCAAGAGCGGCGCTTCGGCGAACCAGGGCACCGCGGTGCGCTTCGATTGGTCGGCGCGGCTGGAGAACGGCCGGCCGGGCGCGAAGCCCAACCTCGCGGTGTTCCGCTCCGTGCCGCAGCCGCTCCCCTTCAGCGTGAAGCTGCTCGAACACCACCCCCAGTCCAGCCAGGCGTTCCTGCCCATGCGCTGCGCGCGCTTCCTCGTCTGCGTCGCGCCGGCAGCGCCTTCGGGCGGGCCCGACCTGGGCGGGCTCGTGGCGTTCGTCTGTGGCCCCGGCCAGGGCGTGAACTACCACCGGGGCGTGTGGCACCACCCCATCATCGCGCTCGACGAGCCGGCCGAGTTCGCGATGCTGGCGTGGGAGGACGGGGGCGCGGAGGACTGCGTCGTGCGCCAGTTCTCCACGCCCGTCTCCGTCATCGTCGGGGGCTGAGCGGTCCCCTACCCCTCCGTCTTCGGCTGACGCGCGAGCCACGCGCGCCACTCCTCGGCCGTTTCGTACTGCTCGCCGGAGAGCTGCTTCAGCACCAGGACCGCGGGATCGCGGTTGATGGGCAACGTGAGCGCGGACATCCGCACCAGGTGGTCTCCCAGCTGGCGGAGCAGCCCGGCACGCTGCGCCTTCAGCGCCTCGGGTGAGAGGTCGTCCAGCAGGAAGTTGAGGAGGTGCGTCGCCTTGTTGCGGTCACTCGCCTTCGGCATCGTCACCGCGTCCGCCACCGTCGCCACGTCCAGCAGGGGCTTCGCCGCGGCTTCCTGCGTGGACGCCAGTACGCGCAGCACGCCGTTGCGCACGCCGGACTCCGGATCCCGGATGAAGGGCTGCAGCCGTTGCGCGGTCTCCTCGAGCGTGGGGGCGTAGGCCAGCAGGTAGGCCGCCGCGCTCCGCTTCTCCGGGTCCGCATCCTCGCGCAGGACGGCGGTCAACGCGTCCAGCTGCCCCGGCACCTTCGCGAGGAACTCCGGCTCGAAGGACGCGAGGTCCGGATGGCCGAACCCACCGATGCAGTTCGCGACCTTGCAGCTGGTGTCTTCAGACATCTTCCCCTGCATCTGGAGGTGCTGCAGGCGCTGCACATAGTCGTTCCACCGGGCAATCAGTCCTTCCGGATCCGTGGGGTGCCCCTTGGGCTGTGGGAGGAAGCGCAGCCGGGCCGCGTCCTCGGCATCCACCATGTCCACCACCACGAAGGCGCTGCCCTTGCGCTCCGCGGCGAAGTAGATGGACATGCCCACCTGGACATAGGCGAGGCCGTACTGCTCACGCAGCGCCGCCTCCTTCTGCCTGAAGATGGCGCCGCTGTGCACGATGGGCTTGCCCACCTCCAGCCCCATCAGCCGCTGGACCGCCTCCGGGTCCACCTTGCGCGAACCAAAGGCATCCACGCCCATGAGCGTCATCGTCATGAAGGGCGCCTCGGGTGCCTTCGCCAGGTTGGCGCGGGCCTCCGCGACGATTCCGCTCCACGCGGGCAGCGCGTGCAGCGCCGCCAGCTCCGGGTTGTATTCGAGGTGATCCGCGTCGTAGTAGCCGCCCTGGACCGCGCGCTTCAGCACGTCCACGGCCGCGTCCGCGTGGCCCGCGAGCGAGGCACACCCCGCCGCCCGGTAGAGGAACTCCGCGCGGTCCGGCCCCTCCGCGTTCGCCTCACCGGCAGCCTGGAACCGCTCCGCGCACCGCTCGAAATCCAGCGCCTTGTACGCCTGATCCGCTTCCTCCGAGAGCTGCTGGGCCCGCGCGGCCGGGGCATCCGCCGGCTTTGGAGCATGTGCACAGCCCGCACCCAACGCGACCACGCCCAGGGCCATCATGAATCGCATCTGGACCAACCTTTCGAGAAAGCGCGTATCTCATGCAAGCTGCGAGCAGGTTTCAAGGAGCTCAAACATTGGCCAACGCAATCTCGAAGACCGCGTACTACACCCTGGCCTGCCGGGCGGAGGACGCGCGCAAGCCACGGCCGCTGTGCAATGACACCTTCGCGTCCCGCTTCATGGATGACGAGGCGCGGCAGATCTGGTCCCGCTTCCAGTCCTTCGACCGGCCCAACGCGAGCAACGCCGCGCGGCATCAAATCATCGACGCGCTGGTGCAGGAGGAGTTGGACCGCGCTCCCGACGCGCGGGTGGTGGTGCTGGGCGCGGGCTTCGACACGCGGGCCTACCGGCTTCGCGAAGGCCGGTGGCTGGAGGTGGATGAGCCCGCCATCCTCACGCTCAAGGACGCGAAGCTGCCGGTGACGGAGGCGAAGAATCCGCTCGAGCGGCTCCCCATCGACTTCGCGACGGAGTCACTCGCCCGGAAGCTGGAGCCCTACAAAGACTCGCGGCGCACGCACGTCATCATCGAGGGCGTGCTCATGTACCTGTCGCACGCGCAGCGCCGGGACATGCTCGCGGTGCTCCAGCAGGTGTTCCCCCACCACGCCGTGTATTGCGACCTGATGCGCGGAAGCTTCCAGCGCGAGTACAGCGCGGACCTGCACGCGGTGCTCGCCAGCATGGGCGCGTCCTTCCAGGACATGACGGACACGCCAGAGGCGCTCTTCCTGGAGGCGGGCTACACGGCCGCGTCCTCCACCTCCGTCCCCCTGCGCGCCCTGGAGTTGGCCGGGAAGCGCGTCCCGGCGTTCCTCGTCCGGCGGTTCATGCGGCCGGTCCGCGACGGCTACCGCATCTGGAAGTTCGAGCGGCGCTGACGCGTCACTTCGCCTTCGGCGCGGAGGAGGACTGCCCCAGCGCCACGCTCCCCAGGATGAGGGTGCCCGCCACCAGCATGGTGGGCGTCAGCGGCTCGCCCAGGAGCAGCCAGGCCCAGGTCAGCGCGAACAGCGGCACCAGGTAGGTGACGACGGCGGCGCGCGGCGCGCCGATGCGCTGGATGAGGCGGTAGAACACCGCGTACCCCAGGCCGGTGCAGACGACGCCCAGGGCCGCTCCCGCCAACCAGGGGCGCAGGCCGATGGACTCCGTGGGCCACGTGGCCACCGCGAAGGGCAGCAGCAGCACCGCGCCGCAGGCCAGCGTGGCGGAGGCGACCGCGGCGGCCGGCAGTCCGGCGAAGTGGCGGCGCACCAGGTTCCCGCCGATGCCGTAGAGGAACGCGCCCGTCGTCCCCGCAGCAACGGCCCAGGCGACGCTCGCGCCCGCGGACCTGCCGCTGGCCAGGACCACCACCCCGGCGAAGCCCGTGAGCAGCGCCAGCGCGCGCCGGACCCCGATGCGCTCGCCGTAGAAGACGAAGGCCACCAGGGCGGTGAAGAGCACCGCCATGCTGTTGGTGATGGCCCCGACGCCCGCGGGGGCCTGCCGCGCGGCCCAGGCGAACAGCGAGAAGGGCACCGCCGCGTTGATGACGCCCACCAGCGCCAGCCGGGGCCACAGCCCGGGAGGGATGGACGAGCGAGCGCGCCAGAGGAAGGGCATCAGCACCGCCGCGCCCAGCACCAGGCGCAGCTCCACCAGGGGGATGGGACCGAAGGCCGGCGCCGCGATGCGCAGGAACAGGAAGGACGCGCCCCAGATGGCGGCCAGCCCGCCCAGCTCCAGGGGCGTGAGCCACGCCCTGTTGAAGGTAGGAGTCACGGCCTGGGGATGGGTGAGACCGGATGCGCTCATGGCGGCCCTCGTGCGAGGAAGGAATCTGATTCCTGTCTGGCCCTCTCTTCACGCCGGGGCCCTTTCTTCACAAGCGCATCCTTTCCGTGGCAGACATGAGCCAGATTTGAGGCTCGTCCCCATGCACCTGCGCACCGACCTGCTCCCCGCCCTGGCGGCCTTCGAGTCCGCCGCCCGCCACCAGAACTTCGCCCGCGCCGCGGAGGAGCTGCACCTGACCGCGAGCGCCGTCAGCCACCACGTGCGCAAGCTGGAGGACCGGCTGGGGGTCGCCCTGTTCCAGCGGCATGCCCGGGGCGTGGCCTTGACGGCCGAGGGGCGCCAGCTCGCGGACGCCGCCAGCAGCGCGCTGGCGGACATGGACCACGTGCTCGGGGGCCTCAAGCACTCCCGGGACGAGGACGCCGTGGTGCGGGTCACCACCGTGCACTCGCTGACGTACGCGTGGCTCTTGCCGCGCATGCCGGACTTCACCACGCGGCATCCGCGCGTCCGGATCCACGTGGACACGGAGATGGCGCTCACCCGCTTCGACGAGGGCGGGCCGGACCTGGGCATCCGCTATGGCCAGGGGCCCTGGCCGGGCTTGAGCGCGCAGCCGCTCATGGACGACGCCCTGTTCCCCGTGGCCTCCGCGCGGCTCGCGGGCATCGAGCACGTGCGCGACGCGGCGGACGTGGCGAAGCTCCCGCTCATCGCGGACCTGTCCCGTCAGGGCTGGCAGGACTGGTTCCGCTCGGCGGGCGTGCGCGGGGCCCGGTTCGAGGAGCGCTACAGCTTCAGCGACACCACCGGCGCGCTGATGGCCGCGGTGCAGGGCCTGGGCGCGGCGCTGGCGCGAGAGAAGATCGCCACGCCCTACTTCGCGGACGGCCGCCTCATCCGGCTGCCCGGGCCCGTCGTGCCCACCCGCGCCAGCTACTTCGTGGTGTACCCCGCGCACCGGCGGCTGCGTCCCGCCGCGCGCCTCTTCGTGGACTGGCTGCTGGCGCAGCGCGACAGCGCGCCGGTACCGCCACCGCCCGCGACGCAAGGCGTTGCACCGTCACGCGCGCCCCGGCGCTGAGCCCGCTCCTGCCTCCAGGCGGCCAGGCATCCCCCGCACTTTCGCTTGTGCCCGCCTCCCCTGCTCCGTAGGTTGCGGGCAGTTATATGGGCTCCCATACAAATCGAACGCCGGCGTCCCCGGACGTGTCCGGCGAGGTGCGCGCGGCCATGGACGGCGTGCGGCGGCTGGTGCGGCTGCTGCGGGTCTCCGCTCGCGCCTCCGAACGGCTGGTGGGCATCAGCGGCGCCCAGCTCTTCATCCTCCAGGAGCTGGCGGAGAGCGGGCCCTGCTCCATCAACACGCTCGCGGAGCGCACGCTCACGCACCAGAGCAGCGTGTCCGTCGTCGTCACCAGGCTGATTGAGCAGGGGCTGGTGAGCCGCCGCCGCTCCGACGAGGACGGCCGCCGCGTGGAGGTGGCGCTGGAGCCCAAGGGCCGCGCGCTCATCCGCAAGGCGCCGCCCATGGCCCAGGCCCGGCTCATCTCCGGGCTGCGCGGGCTGGAGCCCGGCGTGCGCGCGGGACTGGTCCAGGGGTTGGACGCCTGGGTGCGCGCCCTGGGGCTCGACGGGGACGTGGCCCCGCTCTTCTTCGAGGAAGAAACCTCGCGCCCTTCGCGGCGCGGCAAGACACAGGAGCACACCGATGAAGAAACCTGAGGTGGAACGCATCGAAGAGGGCCTGGGCGAGGGGGCGGAGGCGCGGTCCGGCCTCCCCGTGGCCCCGTCGATGGGCCCCGCGCTCGCCAGCCTGCGCACCCCTCCCGTCTCCGTGGCGGTGGACTCCCGCACCGTGCTCATCAGCGGCCTGGCGGTGGTGCTCGCGGTCGTCGCGGGGCTGGTGGCGCAGGGGCTGGGCGCGCTCATCCACTTCGTCACGAACCTGGCCTTCTTCGGGCGGCTGTCCGCGCAGCCGGTGTCGCCCGGAGACAACACGCTGGGCGGCTGGGTGGTGCTGGTGCCCGTGGCGGGCGCCCTCATCGTGGGGTTGATGGCGCGCTACGGCTCGCGGGCCATCCGGGGCCACGGCATCCCGGAGGCCATGGAGCAGGTGCTGTTCAACCAGAGCCGCATCCCGCCCCGCATGACGTTGCTCAAGCCGCTGTCTGCGGCGATCGCCATCGGCACCGGCGGCCCGTTCGGCGCGGAGGGGCCCATCATCGCCACGGGTGGCGCGCTGGGGTCGCTTTTGGGCCAGGGGCTCCACGTCACCGCGGACGAGCGCAAGGCCCTGCTCGCCGCGGGCGCCGCCGCGGGCATGGCCGCCACGTTCGGCGCGCCGGTGTCCGCCGTGCTCCTGGCCGTGGAGCTGCTGCTCTTCGAGTTCAAGCCCCGCTCCGTCATCCCCGTGGCCCTGGCCACCGCCACCGCCACCGGCGTGAGAATCGCCTTCATGGGCGGCGCGCCCGCGTTCGCCATCCCGGACCTGACGACTCCGTCCGGCGGGGCGCTCGCGTTCTATGGCGTGCTGGGGCTCCTCATCGGAGTCGCCTCCGTGGCGTGCACGCGCGCGGTGTACTGGCTGGAGGACCTGTTCGAGAAGCTGCCCATCCACTGGATGTGGTGGCCCGCGCTGGGCGCCATCGTCGTGGGCGTGGTGGGCTACTTCTCCCCTCGCACGCTGGGCGTGGGCTACACCAACATCGAGGACATCCTGTCCGGCCGCTTCGTGGGCACGGCGATGCTCCTCTTCTGCGCGCTCAAGTTCATCTCCTGGTCCGTCGCGCTGGGGAGCGGCACGTCCGGAGGAACGCTGGCGCCCATCTTCACGCTGGGCGGCGGCCTGGGCTCCGGCCTGGGGTTGCTGGCCACGCAGCTGTTCCCCAGCCTGGGCGTGGACGTGCGCGTCGCGGCGCTGGTGGGCATGGCCGCCCTCTTCGCGGGGGCGTCACGCGCGCTGCTCGCGTCGGTGGTGTTCGCCTTCGAGACCACCCGGCAGCCGCTGGGCCTGCTGCCGCTGCTCGCCGGCTGCGCGGCGGCCTACCTGGTGTCCGCGCTGCTCATGCGGCACTCCATCATGACGGAGAAGCTGGCCCGCCGCGGCGCCCGCATCCCCACGGAGCTGGGCGCGGACGCGCTGGGAACGGCGCTCGTGCGCGACCATGGACTCAAGCTCGTGGTGACGCTCCAGGCGGACATGCTCCTGGAAGAGGTGCGCGCGTGGCTTGCGTCCGACGCCTCGGGCTCCAAACACCAGGGCTTCCCCGTCGTGTCCCGCGAAGGGGCGCTCGTGGGCGTCGTCACGCGAAGGGATCTGCTGGACGGCCACGCGACCGAAGGCCGGCGGCTGCGGGACGTGGTGAAGCGTCCGCCCGCGGTCGTCTTCGAAGACAGCTCCCTGCGCGAGGCGGCGGACCTGATGATGGACGAGGGCGTGGGCCGCCTGCCCGTCGTCACCCGCGCGCGCCCCCAGCAGGTCGTGGGCATCCTCACCCGCAGCGACCTGCTCGCGGGCCACCGGCAGCGGCTGGCGAACGCCCGCACGCGGGAGCGCGGCCTGGGCCCCGCGCGTCCCCCGGCGCCCCGGCCCGCGTGAGTGCTCCGGCTCAGGTCGTCGCGGCGACCCGGGCGGCAGCCGCCTTCGCCTCCTGCTCGCGGCGCAGCGCCGCGAGCGTCTGGCGGATGCCTTCCGGGTACGGCGTCTTGTGCACCGTGCCCAGGAGCCCGCGCAGCGCGGAGTCGTCCAGCAGCACGGGGTTCGTGAGCAGGTAATACATCTCCACCAGCTCACGCATGAAGGGATCGAACAGGCCCGCCAGCCGCACCATCCCCTTCCCCATCGTCATCGTCTTCGGCGCGTGGCCCGCCTGCGCGTACATCTCCTTCACCAGCTCGCGCTGCGTGGTGGCGCCCGCGCCCGCCAGGTTCCAGAAGCGGCCGTACGCGCGCGGCTCGTCCATCAGCGCGGTGACGATGGGGCCCACGTCGTCCACGAAGACGAACTCATGCGGCGTGTCCAGCGGCCCGATGAGCGGGGCGCGCTTGCCCTGGTTCGCCGCGACGAAGGCCCGGTACAGGAAGCTGCGCTCCACGCCCGGCCCGTAGAAGTCCGGCAGCCGGAGGATGGTGCCCTTGATTCCGCCCGCGGCGTCCGCCTCCAGCAGCAGGTCCTCTTGCGCCTTGCGCATGCGCCCCTTGTAGGAGTTGGGTTCGCGCGGATGGGACTCCGTCACCGTCGGGGTGCGCGGCAGGCCGTACGGGTACACCGTGCCAATGAGCACCACCCGCTCCACGCCCTCCGCGATGGCCGCGTCCAGCGTGCGGCGCATCAGCTCCGGGTGCAGGTGGAACTGCCAGTAGTTCACCCCCACCATGTAGATGAGGGTCCGCACGCCCCGCGCCGCGGCCCGGATGGAGGCAGGGTCCTCCGGATTCCACGTCACCACCTCCGCCCGCGGATCCGCGCCGAACTCCCTGCGCAGGCTGCCCTCCGAGCGCCCCACGACCCGGTAGGCGCGCCCCTGCGCCTGGAGCGCCCGCGCCACGGCCTGACCGATGACGCCCGAGGCCCCGAACAACGCCACCGTCTCCAGTCGCTCTCCTGGAATTGAACGGCCGAACTTTTGATGAACACCGTTCTGTGAACACCGTTCATCTATTGCTGGATGTTCATTTCGTCAAGCCCTACCCTCGTGACATGGGCATCACGGAGCGCAAGGAGCGACAGCGGGCGGAGCTGCGGGAGCACATTCTCCGGGTGGCGCGGGACATGGTGATGAAGGAGGGTTTCGGGGCCCTCTCCATGCGCAAGCTGGCGGACGCGGTGGAGTACGCGCCCGCGACGCTCTACCTGCACTTCGAGAACCGCGACGCCATCGCGCGGGAGCTGTGCGTGCGCGGCTTCCAGGAGCTGCTCGCGAGGCTGGAGCCGGCCGCCGCCGTGAAGGAGCCGGTGGAGCGGCTGTCACGGCTGGCCCAGGCCTACCTGTCCTTCGGCCTGGAACACCCGGAGACCTACCGCCTCATCTTCATGGAGGACCCGAAGCTGTCCGCGGACCTCTTCCAGGACAAGCAGCACGGCGAGGGCCCCCGGTCCTTCGCCTTGCTGGTCCGCGCCTGCGAGGACCTGAAGGCGGCCGGCCGGGCACCGGAGGCCACACCCGCGGAGCAGCTGGCGGAGGTCTTCTGGGCCGGGCTGCACGGGATCATCAGCCTCAAGCTCACCTGCTCCGGATTCCAGGGATCTCCGGCGGAAGTGCTGGCGCAGACCCTCGTCGCCACGCTGGTGCAGGGCCCGAAACCCGGAAAGCGCTCCCGGTAGCTTCCACCTCCACCCTCAGGGTGGCCTCTTCTGGCACGGGCGCGTCCACGTGCCCGATACCGTCTTTTTACGTCTTGTATTGGATGCGCCTTGTTTCGTGGGGGAGGCTGGCGGGCGACCCAGGGGCCGCCGACTGGCACCCCGGCAACACGCTGTGTGAACATTGGACGTCCCATGAAAAGGTCCCATTCAACCCATCCCGGTGAGTCGGGTCAGGCGGTCGTGGAGTCCGCGCTGGTCATCCCGGTGATGGTGTTCCTCATCCTGGGCATCCTCCAGCTGGGCACGCTCCACCATGCGCGGCTGATGACGGAGTACGCGGCGTACCGGGCGGCGCGCGCGGGCATCGTCAACAGCGGCGACTGCGAGATCATGAAGAAGGCCGCCTACGTGGCGCTGCTGCCCACCCTGGGTCCGCCCAAGTCCGGCGGCAAGGGCCGCGTGGACACGCTCATCAACGTGGCGCTGGTCCATGACGCGTACACGGACGAGAAGCTCGCGGACCAGAACCAGCGCTACGAGGAAGTGGACCTGGAGCGCGTGCGGGTGGAGGTGCTCAACCCCCGGCGCAGCCAGCTGCCCACCCTCTTCTCCTCGTATGGCTCGCACCTGTCGGGCCTGGAGGTGGACTTCGACGACATCCGCAACGCGCAGGTCATCGAGGCCAACCTCCTCACGGTGCGCATCACGTACTTCTACGAGATGCGCATCCCGTTCGCGAACTGGCAGCTGCACGCCTTCTACATGGGCCGCGAGGCGCTCAACGGCCTGGCCATGCGGGGCGTCAACTTCACCACCCAGAAGGTGAACGGCGGCAGCCTCACGGACCACCTGGAGGACCAGGGCGCGGGCAAGAGCAACGACCACAAGAAGATCCGCTCGCTCGCCGACAGCAACGTCTTCGCCATCCCCGTCGTGGCCACCTATTCGATGCGCATGCAGTCCAACCTCCTCAACGGCGCGCATGGCCCCACCTCGTGCGCCGTGGACGGCTAGCGCCTCCCCCGGCGCTGGCCAGAAGGACTCCCTCGGATGTTCCGGATACTGCGAAGACTGCGGCGCGACGAGCGCGGGCAGGCCATGGTGCTTGGGGTGGTGGTCATGCTGGTGCTGGCCGTCACCATCATGACGTCGGTAGGCATTGGCCAGGGCGTCTACGAGAAGATCAAGCTGCAGGACGCCGCGGACGCGCAGGCGTACTCGCTGGCGGTGAAGGAGGCGCGGGCCTACAACTTCCTCGCGTACACCAACCGCGCGATGATCGTGCACTACTCCGCGATGCTCACGCTGATGTCCTACGTGAGCCACGCGGTGTACCTGGACCGGACCATCGGCGTCGCGGCCAAGTACCTGCAATACATCCCCGGCATCGGCGCCGTCTTCACGGCCGTGAAGACGGCGATAGATGCCTGGAAGGTGACGGTGGAGACCGTCTCACGGCTGCTCATCCCGGTGATAACAGCGCTCAACATCGCGCTGTGGCTGGCCCAGGAGGCCATGCTCACAGGCACCCTCTTCGACCTCTACACCACGAAGGGGCACGGGGACGTCATCGGGAAGACCGACCCCCGGGCGGACGTCACCGAGGACATGGACTCCGGGCAGTCCTTCAACAACGCGTCCGTGTCCTCGCTGTTCGGCAACCCGAGCGACATCAACTACTCCAACGCCAAGAACTTCCTGCACGTCCTGGACGACGGCCCCTTCAGCAGCAGCCCCACCATGGGCGTGGACCCCACCGGCATGCTCACGCGAGGGAAGCTGGTCACGGGCAACAAGCTGTCGGATCCGAACATGGCCAAGTACCGCCTGCTGATGGGCAACCTGGCCAACGGCGTGCGCCGGCCGTGGACGGCCGAGGGCCAGGGGCCCATCCTCATCGGGCGCAGGTGGGAGTTCCGGCTGTGCGTCGGCATTGGCGAGCTGCGCATCCGCAAGACGGCGGACAGCCAGATCAAGAGCTTCGACGAGAACTTCGAGAACAACCGCAAGGATCAGCTCTTCGCGTCGGACGACATCCGCATCGAGGTGCGCCCCACCTGCTTCCTGTTCGGCTGGAGCGACGTCTTCCGGCTGCGCTTCCGGGCGGCGGCGGACAACCGGGGCGGCTTCCACCAGGAATACGGCTCCAACAAGACGGATGACCACCACCCGTGGCTGGGCATCACGCCGTTCATCACGTCCGACACCAGCTTCGTCAGCCCGCGGCAGAACCACTTCGGCTACCCGTGCAACCTCATCGTCCTGGGCAAGGACATGGGCGCGGAGAAGTCCGGCAAGAAGCCCGTCTACGAGCTGGAGAACCTGAAGAACAACGCGTTCATGGAGGGCAGCGGCGACGGCAAGTACAACACCGCGGAGAACAACGACGAGGCCATCCGCGAGTCGTACCTGGACATGACCTGGGAGTACGTGGGCGGCAAGCAGGACGGCTACGCGGCGGACTTCCGCCAGCGCACGGGCGGCATGATGGCCATGGCGGTGGGCCGCGCCATCTACCACCGCCCCAACGCGTGGAAGGAGGAGCCCAACTTCTTCAACCCGCTCTGGACCGCGCGCCTGGCGCCCGTGCAGACGCACTGGGACGCGGATCACCTCAAGTGGCTGGTGCCCGCCTGGGAGGACAGCGAATGGCTCATTCAAGGCATCAACTACTGATGCGCCCCCGTTCCCTTCACGTCCGCCGCGCTTCGCGGGGAGCGGCCACGGTGGAGCTGGCGCTGCTGGCGCCGCTGCTCGTCGTGCTCGTCCTCTGGGCGAACTACTTCTGGGAGGTGCAGCGCGCGCGCATCAAGATGGCGGAGCTGGCGCGCTTCGTCGCCTTCGAGCGCACCATGCGCCAGGACGTCTCCACCATCGCGGCGGAGGCGCGGCAGCGCTACCAGGACCTGGACGGCTCCACCAAGACGGGGACCCTGGGCACGGCCTACCGCAACGGCCTCACCGTTCAGGTCCAGGCCCAGAACGCGGACGCGCCGCTCGAAGGCGTGGAGATGTCCAAGATGGGCGGGCAGGCCGGCGTGGGAGGCATCGCGGGCGCGGCCATTGGCGCGCTGGGCGGCTCGCCGGAGCAGCTGGTCCAGGACATGGGGTTCGACCCCAGCGTCGGCGCGGTCCAGGCGGACGTGCAGGTCCGGCTGATCAACCACATCATCCCCCGCGAAATCGCCCTCTACACGACGGGCTTCGACGGCAACCAGCTGGACCTGAACTTCCAGGAGCACTTCTACCTCTTCCACGACACGTGGAAGGCGTGGGGGCCGGGAGACGCTCCGTCGCAGACGTATCCGCGCGTGGAGCAGCTCACGCATGACCGCTCCAGCCAGATCGTCTACGCGGGCGTCAGCGGCGGGGCGATGAACTCCATCTCGGCGGTGCTGTCCGTGCTGGGGCTCGACTTCCCCTTCTCCGACGAATACATCCGCCAGTCCGTGCTCATCCGCGCGGTGCCGGACGCGGGCCGCTTCAACGCGGTCCGGCCGACGCGCACGGTGCCCGGCGACGTGCTCCAGGCCGCCTACTGGCGCAACGACACCAGCTACTGCTACGGCAACTGCGAGCCCAACGCCATCCGCACGAAGCGCGGCCTCTCCAACTCCGGAGGCCGGGGCGACAACTGGCCCATGCGCTCCTACCGGTGCCGGGGGAACTTCTTCCAGGGCGCGACCATCTCCAACCAGCCGGAGTCCGTCTACACGCAGTCCACGACGGCGGCGGCGGCGTACTTCCACTACAACAGCGACGCCTGCACCCCATGAGCGGGCTGACGGACCACACGGGCGCGCTCACGCGCTGGCTGGGCCTGGGCGGGTTGCTCGCGCTCGTGGCCACCGCCGCGCTCTTGAAGGACCCGCCGGCCCCGGCGACGGAGGCCCCGGCGAAGCCGCCCACCACGCCCCAGGTCGCCCTGCCTCCGGCGCCGCCGTTTCCGGATGCCGGCGTGGGCCGGGTGACGCGGGTCATCCCGCCCTTTCCCGGCGCGGTGATGGTGCCCATGGGCCGGCTGGTGACCAACGGCAGCCCCATGGAGATGCTCTACTTCGAAACGGACCACCCGCCGGGCGAGGTGCTGGAGTTCTACGCGCGGGCGTTCCGGATGCGGGGCCGCCACGTCGTCACGCAGGACGACGGCGCGGGGGGCGGCTCCGTGAACTACTACGACGAGCGGCTGGGCGCGCTGGTGGCCGTCACCACCATCCGCGTGGGTGGCGCCACGACGCGCACGCTGGTGTTCCCCTCATTGGTGGAGGCGCGCGAGGGCATCCACCTGCAGGGCACGGCGCCCGCGTCGCTGCCGCAGCCTCCGGGCGCGGTGACGGTGCTGCGCGTGGACGAAGGCAACGACGGCCTGGGCGCGGGCAGCACCACGCTCACGCAGGTGGCGCACGGCACGCCCCAGATGCTCGCGGAGTTCTACCGGGCGCAGCTGCCCGCCAGGGGCTACACGCCTTCGGACCGGCGCCTCGCGCGCGGCGTGGAGGTGCTCGACTTCGAGCGCCCCGGTGAGCGGCTGTCGCTGACGCTGGCGCCGCTCGACAAGGACGGTCCGCCCGAGTCCCTCATCACGTTCGTGCTCGAGCGTGCCCCCCTTCCCCAGGAGTCGAATCGATGAATGGCTGGTTGTCGCGTGGCTACCGGTGGATGCGCCGTTCCCGCTCGCGGGGGCAGGCCATGGCGGAGTTCACGGTGCTGCTGATGGCGTTCATGTTCGGCGTCGGCGCCATCACCACGTTCGCGCCGGAGATGTTCGCGGCGCTCACCATCTACATCCGCGGCTTCTACTGCGTGCTGGGCTACCCGTTCGGCTGAAGCCCCGGCTCAGGGCACGGGCAGCCGGGGCAGCGACAGGGGCACGGAGTCCAGCGCGGGCCGGGCCCCGGTGCCGCTCTTCTGCGCCGTCCAGGTGACCTCCGCGTCGCGCAGGGACTCCACGCCGAACACCGGCACCCGGTCCGCCGTCACCACGGTCGTCCGCTGGCCGGACTCCAGGCGGAAGGTCTGCTCGCGGCCCTTGCCGGCGAAGGGGCCGGCGCGCACGTCGGTGTCGCGCTGGCGGACAGGCGTCCCCCGGAGCGCGGCGTGGTCCGCGAGGAGGTCCACCGGGATGGCGACGGGGGTGTTGGGCGGCACGGTGATGGCCAGCCGCTCCACCACGGCGCGGCCGGTGCCGGCGCGGGCCACCCAGGCGATGATGAGGGCGCGGGGCGCCGTCTGGTAGTCCAGCTCCACCTGGTAGAGCGTGTCGCGCTCACGCGGCGTCTCGCCCACGACGGCGGCGCGCACGGGGAAGGTGACCTGCTTGGAACGGACGGTGTATTCCACCCACGTGCCCACGACGGGCTGGAGCTGGCCGTAGAGCAGCAGGGGCGGCACCAGGGCGCGCGCCTCCGCGAGGCGGTCGGGGGCGATGGGCGGATCCGCGGGGGCGGGCGTCCCCGCGT
>NZ_RAWC01000096.1:0-30799 GCF_003611685.1 Corallococcus sp. CA049B
ACCGTGCGGGCTCGCGGGCCCGTCGCCGCGCCTCCCGCCCCCGCGAGCCCGCACGGTCCAGCGGGCCCTCACGGCGGCGTGTCACTGGGGACCTTTCCGGTCCTCGGCTCGCTGAGCCTGAACGGCCGCTTCGACCTCAACTACGAGCGCGTCAACTACAACGACCACCCCTTCAAGTCGGAGGGCGAGAGCGCGCTGCGCAGCTACCACCACTTCCTCTTCCTGACGCGGCAGTCCGCCGAGGACCCGGTGACCCTCACCCTGGAGGTCCTGTCGCTCCAGTTCTGGGAGGTGGGCTACCGGGTGAGCGGGGCCACCTGGCCGGTGAAGGTGTTCGCCAAGGGGGGCAAGATCCTGGTGCCCTTCGGCGCGGATCCGCTCTTCCATCACAGCTACGGAGGGCTCGCGGGCTTCGACCAGCGGGTGCTTCCGGTGGTGTTCGCCCGGGAGGGGCTGACGGTGAACGTGGAGCGCCGTCTGGGGCCCATCGCCCTCTCTGGCGACGCCTACGTCATCGCCGGCTACCGGCTGAAGCGCGCCGACGCGGTGCTCAACCTCCAGTCGGACCTGGCCCCGCTGGAGGACACCCGCCTGGGCGTCGGGGCCAGGCTTGGCGGCGCCTGGGGCCCCATCAACGTGTGGTACTCGCCGTACTTCAATTCGCTGGGGTTCGGGCGCCGCCTGTTCCTCCAGGCGCTGGACGTGGCGGTGTGGCGTCCGCGCGGGCTTCCGGTGCTGGAGCACTTCTCGCTGGGCGCCGGGCTGCTGCGCGCGGACGTCTCCGGGGGAGAGGCGGAGGGCTACGGCGGGCCGGGCGAGGACTACTACCACTTCGCCAGCTACCTCCAGCTGCGCTACCACCCCACCGACTGGCTCTACGTCCAGTACCGGCAGGGGCTGCGCACCTTCGGAAACCGGCGAGGCCTCATCCTGGACTCGAACGCGCTCACCCGGGAGGACGCCTCCAGCCACAACGTGGGCGTGGTCGCGCGGTGGCGGGGCTTGAGCGCCGGCCTCTTCCATTTCTGGAACCTGGAGAAGACAGACGAGACGCCGGACGACTTCACCCGGCTGGTGGTGGCGTATGAGTTCTGACTCCCGAATCCAGACACGGGCCGCGGTCCTCACCGCCATGTTCGCGCTGGCCCTGGGCTGCGCGGACTTCGAGCGGGGTCCCGTCGCCGCCGACGCCGGGGAGCCCCCCATCGACGGCGGAGGCGAAGGGGACGGAGGCGGCGCCGTGTCCTTCGCGAACGACGTCCATCCGCTCCTCACCACCGGCTGCCAGAGCTGCCACCGCGGCGGCGGCGCCGCGGGCAGCACCTCCTTTCTGCTGACGGGCGATGCCGACGCGGACTACGCGGCGGCCCTCTCCCTCACGGACACCTCCAATCCCTCCGCCAGCCGGCTGCTGCGCAAGACCTCCGGCGCGGGCCACGGCGGCGGGGCCGTCTATGGGGCGGACACCCCGGAGTACCAGACCCTCCTGGCGTGGATCTCCGGAGGCGCTCAACCATGACGCACTTTCTTCCCGAGGCGGCCCCCATGAGACGACCCCTCCTGCTCCTGGCCGGACCGCTGCTCCTGGCCTGCGCGTTGAGCGCCTGCGCCCAACTGGAGACGCCCCACCCGGAGCTCATCACCGACGGCCCGCATGCGGTGCTCGTGGGCCAGACCGTTCAGCTCACGGCCACCACGCGCGAGGCCACCGACGACAGCTACCGCTGGGAGAGCGAGGACCCGGCCATCGCGACCGTGGACGGCTCCGGGCAGGTGACGGGCGTGGGCGCGGGAGAGACCGCCATCAAGGTCACCGGCGCGAGCTCCAGGCTCGAAGCGCGCCATGTGGTGGTGGTGATGGGCGGCCTCGCGGGCGACGCCGGTGTCGACCCCAGCCAGGTGCCCTACTACCTCGCCTGGTCAGGCTCTCCGCACGCGGACACCACCGCCGAGGCCTTCTCCCACTGGAACGAGGACGGCCTCGTCCCCGCCACCTGCGCGCGGTGCCACAGCTCGGAGGGCTACATCGACTTCCTGGGCGGTGACGGAACCGCCCCTGGCAAGGTGGACGCCCCCGCGCCGGCAGGGTCGGTGGTCCGCTGCGAGACGTGTCACGACAGCGCCGCCGCGAGCCTGACCTCGGTCACCTTCCCCTCGGGCAAGCAGGTCACCGGCCTGGGCCCGGAGGCGCGGTGCGTGGTGTGTCACCAGGGGCGCGCCGCGGGCAGGGACCTCGACGCGCAGGTCGCGGACGCGGGCGTGGTGGGCGAGGACACCGCCTCACCCGCCCTGGGCTTCACCAACATCCACTACTACCCCGCGGGCGCGACGCTCTTCGCCGGTCAGGCCGCGGGCGGCTATCAGTACGCGGACCAGGTCTACGACTCGCGCTTCCGCCACGTGCCTGCCTTCGACAAGTGCAACGAGTGCCACGACCCGCACAGCACGCGCGTCCGCTGGGAGGCCTGCGCCACCTGCCACCCCGGCGTGACCGACGTCACGAAGGCCTGGGACATCCGGCAGATCGCTTCGCGCAATCAGGACTACGACGGGGACAACAACCGCACCGAGGGCATCTACTACGAGCTCCAGGGACTGCGGGACCGGCTGCTCGCCGCCATCCAGCGGTACGGCGCGGAGCGGGCCCAGCCCCTCTGCTACGGAAACACCCACCCGTACTGGTTCCGGGACACCAATGGGGACGGGACCTGCGCCCAGGGCGAAACCACCACGGCCAACACGTTCGCCAGCTGGACCCCTCGTCTGCAGAAGGCGGCTTACAACTACCAGCTGTCCCGGGTGGACCCGGGCGCGTTCGCGCACAACGCGAAGTACATCATCCAGCTGTTGCATGACTCCATCCAGTCGTTGAACACGGCGCTGAGCGTGCCCTTCGACACGTCGCTGCTGGTGCGCAACGATCCGGGCCACTTCAACGGCGCCAGCAAGGCGGCGCGCAACTGGGACTCGAGCGAGACCGTCCAGGCTAGCTGCTCGCGCTGCCACAGCGGCGCGCAGGGCTACCGCTTCTTCGTCCAGTACGGGGTCGGGCAGCTGGTGCCGGAGACCGCCAACGGCCTGGAGTGCTCCACCTGCCACGAGAACTTCGAACCGGACTACGACGTCTTCGTCCCCACCCAGACGTGGCTGCCGGACGGAAAGACGGTGAACCTGCCGGGCCAGGACAACCTCTGCGCCAACTGCCACATCGGCCGCGCGTCCAAGGCCACCATCGACACGGCGCTGGGCGCGGGGGGCACGCCGCGCTTCCAGAACGTGCACTACCTGCCGGCCGCGGGGACGCGCGAAGGAACGCTGGCGCGGATCGGCTACGAGTACCCCAACAAGACCTACGCGGGCCGGCTCACGCACATGGGCGGAGTGCAGTGCACGAGCTGCCATGTCCCGGGCAAGAGCAACCACACCTTCCGCATCCAGGACGTGTGGAGCGAACGCTGTGAGACGTGCCACGCGGACCAGAGCGCGGCGGAGCAGATCCGGCTCGTCCACGTGTCGGACTACGACGGCGACGGGAACACGGCGGAGTCCCTGGAGGCGGAGGTGGAGGGCATGGCCGCGCGCGTGCTGACCGCCATGCGCGGGGTGACGAGCAACGGCCTCTGCTACAACGGCGACGTCAATCCGTACTTCTTCAAGGACACGGACAAGAACGGCACCTGCGGCGCCACCGAGTCCGTCTCCGCCAACGCGTTCGCGCCGTTCACCCCGGCGCTCGTGAAGGCCGCCCACAACTACCAGCTGAGCAAGAAGGACCCGGGCGCCTGGGCGCACAACTTCAACTACGTCGGGCAGCTCCTCTACGACAGCGTGGAGGACCTCACGGGGGCGGCCCCCTTGAACATGCTCCGGCCTTGAGGCTGGAATCCGCGCGTGAGCACCGTTGCTCGCCGGGGCAAGCCCGGCGGGCGCGGTCGCCAAGGAACGCGGACCCATGAAGCCCTACCTGTTCTCCCAGCCCTCCAAGCCGGCGCGCCTGGCCCACTGGGCGTCGCTCGTCCCCCTGCTCATGCTGCTGGCGGGACCGGTCGCCTGTGGCGATGACGACCCGAACGACCCGCGTCCCGACAGCGGCACCCAGACCGTGGACGCCGGCTCCGACGCAGGCACGGACACCGACGCAGGCACGGACACCGACGCAGGCACGGACACCGACGCAGGCACGGACACCGACGCAGGCACGGACGCCGATGCGGGCACGGACACCGATGCAGGCACGGACACCGATGCGGGCACGGACACCGATGCAGGCACGGACACCGACGCAGGCACGGATACCGACGCAGGCACGGACACCGATGCGGGCACGGACACCGATGCGGGCACGGACACCGACGCAGGCACGGACACCGATGCGGGTTCCTGGACGGACGCGGGCACGGACGCCGATGCGGGCACGGACGGCGGCGTGGTGGCATGCACCCCGAGCGGCTGGGTCGACACGCCTCCTGACCTGAGCGTCATCGGCGATACGTCGCTGGACATCCGGACCCGGCTGGAGGCCATCCCGGGCCTCATCGTGGACCAGGACCGGACCGGCGGCAGTGTCCCCGCGGGCTACCGGCACTTCGTCCTGCGGTACAACCAGCCGTCGGACCACGCCCACCCGGAGTGCCAGCGCTTCGAGCAGCGCTTGACGCTGATGCACGAGGCGGACGCCAGCCCGATGGTGCTTTCCACCAGCGGATACAACGTCTCCACCGGCACCGGCCGCTCGGAGCCCACGCAGCTCCTGTCCGCCAACCAGGTCGCCGTGGAGCACCGCTTCTTTCCGCCCAGCATCCCGTCGCCCGCGGACTGGAGCCACCTCACCATCCGCCAGTCCGCGGATGACTTCCACCGCATCACCCAGGCGCTCAAGCCCATCTACACCGGCAAGTGGGTGTCCACCGGCGGCAGCAAGGGCGGCGAGACGGTGGTGTTCTTCCGCCGCTTCCACCCGGACGACGTGGACGCCACCGTGGCGTACGTGGCGCCCATCGCGAAGCGCAATGACGAGCGCTTCGTGACGTTCCAGGACGCCGTGGGCGGCGACGCCCAGCTCGCGTGCCGCGAGCGGCTGTGGGCCTTCCAGCGTGAAGTGCTCTCGCGCCGGAGCCAGATGCTCTCCCTCGTGGACGCCTACGCGGCGAGGTTCAACCTGACGTATTCCCAGCTGGGCCGGGAGCTGGCGCTGGAGCACGCCGCCATCGAGACCTACTTCGCCTTCTGGCAGTACGACTCCGCGGCGAACTGCACCCGGAACATCCCCGTCGCCACCGCCACCGCTACGGACCAGGAGTTGTTCGACGCGATGGACTCCGTGGTGGGCATCGACTCGTTCTCGGACCAGGGCATCACCCCGTACGCCGCCTACTACTACCAGGCCGCGGCGGAGCTGGGCTGGCCCCAGCCCTATGAGGAGCACCTGGGCGCGCTCATTCACTTCCCGGACACTGACACCGGCGAGGTGTACTCGCCCCCCGGCATCCCGTTCGTGTTCCGTCCCAGCGCGATGCCGGACATCCAGGACTGGGTGTCCTCGGAGGGACAGCGCCTGATGTTCATCTACGGCAGCTACGACCCGTGGACGGCGGCGGCCTACGTGCTGGGCAACTCGCAGGACTCCTACCTGTACACGGTGGAGGGCGGGAACCACGGCGCGCGCATCAGCCAGCTCCCGGCCCCTCAGCAGGCGGAGGCGAAAGCCACCCTCAACCGGTGGATGGGCATCTCGCCGCTGAAGCGCGCCCCGAAGTTCGTGCAGTCGGAGGAGCCGCCCGCCTTCGGGCCCCACGTGCCGCCCCGCCTGCGCGAAGCCTCGAGCCAGGCAGATCCCAAGTAGCGCCATCCGCACGGAATCAAGGCCCGGGCGAATGCGTCCGAGTTCCATCCACGGCCCGCGTTCCCCAGGGAACGCGGGGCACTGAAGCCCCGGAAGCGGATGCGTCCAAACCTGTCCGACTGTCGGACAGGTTCGCTGGGCTGGCCTCATGCAGTGAAAACCTGTCCGACAGCCGGACAAGTTCGCGGGGATGGCTCGCTGTGGCGCAAACCTGTCCGACCGCCGGACAAGTTCGCGGGGCTGGCTCGCTGTGGCGCAAACCTGTCCGACAGCCGGACAAGTTCGCGGGGATGGCTCGCTGTGGCGCAAACCTGTCCGACTGTCAGACGGGTCTGGCGAGCGGAGAAACCTGTCCGACTGTCGGACAGGTTTTCGGAAAGCGGGCCCGGAAGGCGGCCACCGCCCGTGAGCCCAACCTGGCATCGCCCCTGCAAGCACCGCCGCGGTCCACCGCGGAGCGCCGCGAGGTGTGTGTCCTCGTGGAGAACCTCGGGTCGGGGGCGATGAACCTCCGGCCACCTCCCCAGCCGGTGCGAACGTGGGCCATCCCGGGCGGCCCGTCGTTCCTCAGCGGCCCAACTTGTACGGCCCGCCCCGCTCCAGGGCCCGCTGGTCCGCGGGCCGCGCGTGGAGCCGGTCGAGGTAGGCCTTGAGCTCCGGCGGGGCGAAGTCCGTCTTCGGGTCGCGCTCGTAGCGGACGACCTCGTAGTCGAGCCCCAGCTCCTCCAGGAGCCAGAGGCTGCGCTGCGAGCGGGACTCGGAGCGGTGATGGACCTTCAGCGTGCTGGGAGGGCTCCTCGCGTCCGGAAGCGGGACGCTCCGGGGGGACACTCTCCCAGGTCGCGCCTCCGGACCCGCGTCGTCCGGAGGAGCGGTGTTCAGCCCTAGAACGCGGTGCCGTTGGCGCGCTTGCCCGGAGAGCTGCTCAGGCTGGACACGCCCGTGTGCAGCACGAAGCTGCCCGAGGACGACGCGTCCGGGCTGCGGTTGGCGGACACGCCGTCCGTGCCCGCGAGCGACGAGGCGAACGTGGCCGTGCTCACCACGGTGCCCGCGCTGTTCTTCACCGTGACGGTGTCACCGCTGTTGCCCAGGACCAGCGAGCCCGTGGACGCGGCCACCGCGCCCGGCGTGCCGGACGGGATGCCGGACGCGCCGCCGAACACCACCACCGCCTTGCCCGCCGCCACCGTGGTGCCGCTGGCGAAGGTGTGCCGCACGGCCGTGCCGTCCGACACCGTCCAGCCGCTCAGGTCCACCGCCGCCGTGCCGCTGTTGACCAACTCCACGAACTCGCCGTTCACGTCCGAGCCCGGCTCGTTGATGAGCACCTCGTTGATGAACACGTTGCCCGTGCCGCCGGTGCCGCCCGTGGTGATGGTGAAGGCCGCGTTGGACAGGTCCGTGACGGTGGCGTTGCTCGCGTCGCTCACCCGCACCCACGCGGTGGTGCTGGCGCTGGAGGGCACCGTCCACGCCACGCTGCCGGCGGACGCGCCCGTGCTGGACGTGATGGTCGTCCACGTGGAGCCGTTCAGCGAGTACTCCACCTTCACGTTGGAGACGCCGGACGCGGACCAGGTGATGGTGCGCGCCGAGCCGGCCGTCCAGCTCTCGCCGCCGTTGGGCGACAGCACCGTCACGGTGGAGGCCGTCGTGCCGTCCCCCGGGATGAGGAAGTCCTTGATGACGCCCATGTGCTGCATGCCGGACGCGCCGCTGTCGCCCGACAGCGCCGGGGAGATGTCGGACAGGGGCGAGTACACGCGCGTGTCCACCACCAGGCCGTTGGCGAAGGTGCTGGAGCCCATCACGACGGACGTCTGGTAGGCGCGCAGGTCGTTGTCCACCAGCACGTGGTCGTACGGCGAGTTGCGGCCCGCGTTGGTGTTGGTGTTGCCATTCTTGTCCGCCGGGTACGGCGACGCCGTGGACACCACGCTGGAGAAGGTGCTGAAGGTCGCCTCGCTGCGGCTGCCGGTGTTGAAGTCACCGCCAATCACCAGGTAGTCGCTGGCGGGCACGTTGGCGTTGATGAACTTCACCAGGTTGGACGCCTCCGTGTTGCGGACGCTGGAGCTGGTGGTCAGCAGGTGCACGCTGATGGCCCACAGGTCCTTGGGGCCCGGGATGTCGATGCGCGCCCACGCGAAGTCGCGGTTGGACACCTGCGTGTCGTCCCACTCGCCGGCGGCGATGATGGGGTAGCGGCTGATGATGCCGTTCGGAATCTGCGCGCCGGCCTCGCGGTAGTACGAGAAGCCCGTGCCGAACGCAGTGTCCACGAGGGCGCGGATGTCCGCCGCGGAGTCCGTCCTGTAGTTGAACTCCTGGATCATCACCACGTCCGCGTCCGTGCCCTGGAAGATGCGGATGCCGTGGCCCGGGTCGTAGTCCTGGCCATTGCCGCTGCTCAGGTTCGCCGCCATCAGGCGCAGCCGCACGTTCGCCAGCGAGTCCTCGCGCGCGACGAACTCCGGCGCCGTCTCCTCCGCGTCCGCCTCCACGGAGCCACCGCACGCGCTGAGCGCCGCGCACACCAGCGTGAAGGACCACGTACGCCAGGAGGCGGCAGGCCGCCGGAAGAGGTCTTGTTTCAGGCTCACGATGTTTCATCCTGCTCCCGGCAAACCCGGGAGCCGTAGAGGTTCATGGACGTCACGGCAGGGCCGCGGACGCAGTATTCCGCGTACACGACGCCTCCGCCGTTTATCCGTCACATTCCTTGAAACGTTGCGCGAGCGGCGCATCCCCCCCGGCAGGGACGCGCAATGTTACACATTGTTACATGGCGGCCGAGGTGGACAGCGCGACGAAGGCGTAGCGCAGACCTTTCCCCAGGGTGACGAAGACGACGAAGGGCAAGGGGCGCACACCCACGAAGCCGCCCGCGAGCACGAACGCGTCCCCCAGGATGGGCAGCCACGACATGAGCAGCGCGGGCGCCCCCCAGGTGCGCAGGTTCGCCTCCACGCGCGCCATGCGCGGGCCTTCCTTCTCCCGGCGGCGCGCCACCCAGCGGCCCACGGCCCCACCCCCGCCGTGCGACACCCACTTGCCCAGGATGTAGAGCGTCACCGCGCCCAGCACGTTGCCCACGGTGGCCACCCCGGTGGCCATCAGCGGCGGCGTGCCGTTGTAGATGAGGGCGGCGAGCATCGCCTCGGAGGGCACCGGCACCACGGAGCCCGCCAGCATGGCGACGAAGAACATCCCGGGAAGGCCCCAGGTGGACAGGGTGGACGGCTCGGCGGGCATGGGAGGCCTGGGGCCATACACCCGGCACGGGGCGTTCGTCTTGTGCGGCGTCAACGCTCCCTTGCCCGCCATCCTGGCCCCAGGGGCCGGAGGCTGTCCGGCGACGCGGCCCTCCCAGGGGCGGGGGTTGTAGGCGCGGGTGGGGGTCACCATCGTCCCCGCCATGCGACGCTCGACGCGCGAACGGTCAGGCATGCGGTCCATCGACACGGAGGACGAGCGCATCGCCTCCCTGCTGGTGGCGGAGCCCCCGGCGCTGCACTTCGAGGGCTCCCGGAACCTGGTGGTGCGGCTGCGCGACGGGCGCACCTTCGTCCTCACCGTGCTCACCCTGGAGGCGCTGGAGGCACGGCTGGGAGGCGCACCCTCCTACGTGACGACCGGCATCGTCCTGGTGCGTCGGATGTCGGACGGCGCCCTGCTCCACGCGGTGCGCTCCGCGCTGGACCAGGGCCTGGAGCACTTCGGCACGCTCCAGCCGCCCATCGAGGAGTGAGGCTCAGGGCGCGGGAGGCGCGGTGAGCTTCCCCGCCACCTTGCGGCCCTGGCGCCACACGCCGGTGATGCGGTCCGCGGCGATGATGCTGGCGGTGGGGTCGCCCTCCACGAGGAAGAAGTCGGCGCGCAGGCCGGGCTTGATGCGGCCCCGGTCCTTGAGCTTGAGCAGGTCCGCCGCGTTCCCGGTGGCGACGGCCAGGGCCTGTCCGGGCGTGAGGCCCGCGCCGACCATCAGCTTCAGCTCGCGGTGCTCCGCGTAGCCGGGGATGCGCAGCGGGGTGGCGCCGGAGTCCGTGCCGAACCCCACCTTCACGCCCGCGTCGTACAGCGCCTTGAGGTTGGCCTGGTTGGTGGACAGCGCGTGGCGTGCCTCCTGGGCCTTGGGGTCCTCCAGGGTCTTCTTGCGCCACGCGGAGTCATTGAACTGCGCGCGCAGTTCGGGGGACAGCGCGGGCTGGAGGACGGGGTCGTCCACGAGCAGGGGCTGGTCCGCGTAGACGACGGTGGCCTCGTCCAGCTCCAGGGTGGGCACGTACCAGACGCCGCGCTTCTTCATGGCCTGGATGAAGGCCGCGTCCACGGGCTGGTCGCGCACGCCGTGGGCGAGGATGTCCACGCCCGCGTCCACCACGGCCTTCGCGTCCTCCAGGTCATGGATGTGGGCGGCGACGCGCAGGCCCTGCTTGTGGGACTCGTCGATGACGGCCTTGTAGATGTCCGGCTTCATCTTCGGGAGCTTGCCCAGGAAGCTGTCCACCCAGACCTTCACCAGGTCCACGCGGTTCTTGGCCAGCGTGCGCACGGCGGCGCGGGCCTCCTGCGCGGTGGTGGGGCGGAAGACCTGGTCGGGCGCGTTGTTCGTCATGGCCTGGGGAGGCCCGCCCTCCGGTACGCCAATGCCCTGCCCCGCGCCGAAGAGGTCCGCGCCGGTGAAGGTGTCCGCGTGGGCCTCCTTGCGCAGCTCGTTGAACAGCGGCCGGTTCATCCCGAGCGCCGTCACGGTGGTGACGCCGTAGGCGGCGAACTGGCGCAGCTGCTTCTCCACGTTCTCCCGCGTGTAGTTCTGGGAGCCCGTGGTGGTGCCGGACGTCTGGCCCACGTGGCTGTGGTCGGAGATGAGGCCGGGCAGGAGCGTCTGGCCCTTGAAGTCGATGACCTCCGCGCCCTTGGGCACCTTGACGTGGATGGCGAGCCCCACGGAGACGATTCGCCCGTCGCGCACCACCACCGCGGCCTCTTCCAGCGGCTGGCCCCCGGAGCCATCCAGCACCGTGCCGCCCTGGAAGACGACGGTGCGGGAGGCGGCTGGCGCCGCGCTGGCGGACAGCGGCAGCGCGAGGGCGAGCAGGGCGGCGGTCAGGTAACGCGAGCGCATCAGGGCGGTCTCCTCGGGGGGAAGAGGGAAACCCTAGGAGCGCGTCCGGGTGTCGACAACCCTTCGTGGCCCGAGACTGTCGTGACGCCGGTGCTACAGGCCGGGCGCACGGTGGGAACCCAACGCCGCATCGCGGCGCGCGAGCGACTTCCACCGGGAAACACGGCGCCGTGATTATGCTGCCCGCCCGATGGATGAACCCGGCCTGCAATACCCCGGAGAAGCCCTGCGCGGGTGGCTCCGGCAGTTCGCCAAGACGCCGCTCGCCGAGCCGACGCTGAAGCTGCTGGTCGTGCTGGCGGACACGGTGTTCTTCGCGAGCCTGGGCCGGGAGGAGGGCGAGGCCACACGCGTGCGCATCGCCTACCACGCGCAGGGGTTGCAGGGCCTGCAGGCGGTGCGCGAAACGGTCTACATCGGCGGACAGAAGGGCAAACGGCAGGCGTGGGAGACGCTGCCCCTGGAGGCCAAGTCGAGCATCACCGACTTCAGCGTGGAGGCGCTGGTGAAGCTGGCGCCCGCGGCGAACCTGCCGCGCACGGCGGTGGTGGTGGGGCCGCGCGAGGGCAAGCTGCGCATCCAGGGGCTGGCGCGCCGGGTGGAGTACACGGAGTTCCACGCCGAGGGCGAGGAGGACGTCTTCATCCTGCACGCGCCGGAGCCGGGCCACCTGGTGGTGAGCACGCAGGGGCGCGAGGTCTTCCGCTACGAGCAGGGCGCGCCGGTGCCACCGGGCCGGCGTGTGGCGTTGCACGACCTGCTCTTCCACGAGGACAGCGCGGTGCGCGCGGCGCTGATGGAGATGTGCGCCACGCTGGTGGAGTCGCTGCCCAAGGTGCAGCCGCTGATGGGCGGCAACCGAGAGTGGTACGTGTCCAACGCGGTGCAGGGGCTCATCCGGAGGATGGCGGGACTGCATCACGGAGGGCTCATCGCGTTCCTGCCCAAGCAGCACGACGTGGAGCGCTTCCGGGCGCGAGGCAAGTACGTCCTGCCGCCGGAGCAGGGCTCGCTGTTGCGTCAGCGGCTGCAGCGCTTCGTGCAGGCGCGGGCGGACCTCATCAACGGCGCCTGGCAGGCGGAGGCCGGCAAGGCGGCGGAGGAGGAAGAGGATCCGGAGTTGAAGAAGGCCGCCGCCGAGCACGACGACAAGGTGACGGAGAGCGACTTCCAGGCGCTGGTGGAGAGCATCGGGCAGTTCACGGCGGTGGACAACGCGCTGGTGCTGGGGCCGGAGTTGGAGGTGCTCTGCGCGGGGTATCAGATCGCGCTCCCGCGCAGCGGCCCGCCGCAGGTCTTCGAGGCGCGCACCCTCCAGGGGCGTCCGGGGCCGCACTACCCCATCCACCAGCACGGCTCGCGCCACCGCGCCGCGGCCGTCTTCGCCAACCAGCACTCCGGAGCCATCGTGTTCGTGGCGTCCCAGGACGGCCCGCTCCGCTGCCTGCACCGGCCGCCGGGCAAGAAGAAGGTGCTGCTCTGGAGCCTCCTGCTGACGGAGGACTGAGGCCGGAATGAAGCGGCTGGGTTGGGTGCTGCTGCTGGGACTGCTCCTGTCAGGCTGCGCGACGACGCGGGTCGTGCGCCTGGAGGTCGATGGCGGGGAGCGGGTTGTCGTCACGCCTCGGGAGGAGGAAGGCGCGTCTCTTTCCGAGGCCCGGCTGGAGGAGGACGAGTTCAAGGCGGCCGTGAGGACGCTTGCCCGGGACGTGCGGCCCTTCGCCCATCCTCTGCGGCAAGCACGCGAGCTGTTCGGCCTGCCGGAGCGCAGCGGCCTCTTCGGCTTCCGGGAGCGCAGTCAGCAAATCGTCCCACTGGGCGAGGAAGAGGCACGGGAGCTGCGGCTTCTCGACGCGTCCGACGACCTGACGCGCGGCTACCAGCAGTGGTGCGGCAAGAAGCGCAAGCAGGCCGGAGACTGCCTGCGCCTGCTGGAGGAAGGCCCCTTGCTGGGCAGCGACGGCCGCTATGCCCTGGCCATGGCCATCGCGATGGACTCCGTCTGGAACGAGACGGCCGAAGCCCTGGAGGGCATGGCCAGCCCCCAGGCCGTCATCGCCTCGATGACCTCCGCCGTAACCATGTATCTGCTGTTGTGGGCCATGCCCGAGCCTGTTTCCAAGGGACTCGCCGCTCTCATCACGGCCTCCGCGATTGCCTACCTGGGCGTGGACACCGTGTGGACCCTCCTCGACGGCTGGCTGACGCTGGTGCGCCACGTGGACCAGGCCACCACGTTCCTCCAGGTGCGCGACGCGGGCGAAGCCTACGGAGCGGCGCTGGGTAGGAACGCCGCGCGCGTCTTCGTGATGCTGGCCACGGCGGCGATTGGCAACACCGCGGGGCTCGCGATGAAGGTGCCCACCCTGCCCGGCTCCGCGCAGGCGGCGGTCGCGGTGGAGACACAGGCGGGCCTCCAGTTCGTGTCCCTCGCGGGCGTGCGCTCCGTGGCGATGACGGCCGATGGCTTCACCCTCGCGCTCGCGCCCAACGCGGTGGCGATGTCATCGCGGCCCGGCGAGTCCCAGCGTCACCACCTGGCCACCATCCGCAATGAGAAGTCTTCGAGGAATGGCGGGCCGTGGACACCACTCTTCCGGCGCATTTTCAAGAAGGCCGGAATGGAGCTGAAGGACCCGGAGAACATCGTCGAAGTCCCGGGCCACCGAGGACCTCATCCCAGGGCGTACCACGAGCGGATCTACAACCGATTGGATGAAGCCACTCAAGGCTGTCGGAGTGTGGAAGCATGCCGGGAAGCCCTGACCCAAGAACTGCGAGCCCTGGCGAATGAAGCTGTCACCCAGGGCTCCATTCTCAACCGCTTGCTGAACCAGGGGCGTTAACGGAACAGGCCATGGTGAAGCGCTACTTCGACTTGTCAGAGGATGTGGAGGCTCCGGGCCGTTGGTATCTGGGAGACCCCGTTGATGAGAACGGAGTGGAACTCGAAGATCCCTGGATGTTCCGGGCAGGCAAGCCCGTTCAAGTGAAGACCCCTCTTCGGCTCCCGATTGACGAGCCAGGAAGGCCCCTGGACTTCTCAGCGGCCGGCGTCGGACGGGCGCCCATCCTCCACGTCAAGCTGGCCAAACTCTTCGCGGAGCTGGCCCCCCACGACGTACAACTCCTGCCGGTGGACATCCCGGGGCAACCCGAACAATTCAGCATGCTCGTGGCTACCCGGATGATCCGCTGCATTGATGAGCGTGCATCGGAGGAAGCCCGGCGCTGGGAGCCCGGAGACGGCCGGCCGGAGAAGGTCGGAAAGTACCGTTCCGTGCACGGCATGCGCATCGACAAGTCGCAAGTAGGCGACGCCAAGGTCTTCCGAACCTGGGGCTGGTCCATCGCCCTCATCGTCGCCGAAGAACTGAAGACAGCGCTGGAGCGCACCGGCGCCACCGGCATGCGGTTCACGGAAGTGTAGTGAGCCAGGTGCTGCACAGGAGCCTCATCTTGACGGAGGACTGAAGCAGAAATGAATCGACCGGGTTGGGCACTGCTGCTGGGGCTGCTCCTGTCGGGCTGCGCGACGACGCGGGTCGTGCGCCTGGAGGTCGATGGCGGGGAGCGGGTTGTCGTCACGCCTCGGGAGGAAGAAGGCGCGTCTCTTTCCGGGGCCCGGCTGGAGGAGGACGAGTTCAAGGCGGCGGTGAGGACGCTCGCCCGGGACGTGCGGCCCTTCGCCCATCCGTTGCGGCAAGCACGCGAGCTGTTCGGCCTGCCGGAGCGCAGCGGCCTCTTCGGCTTCCGGGAGCGGACCCGGCAAGTCATCCCCCTGGGCGAGGAAGAGGCACGGGAGCTGCGGCTTCTCGACGCGTCCGACGACCTGACGCGCGGCTACCAGCAGTGGTGCGGCAAGAAGCGCAAGCAGGCCGGAGACTGCCTGCGCCTGCTGGAGGAAGGCCCCTTGCTGGGCAGCGACGGCCGCTATGCCCTGGCCATGGCCATCGCGATGGACTCCGTCTGGAACGAGACGGCCGAAGCCCTGGAGGGCATGGCCAGCCCCCAGGCCGTCATCGCCTCGATGACCTCCGCCGTAACCATGTATCTCCTGTTGTGGGCCATGCCCGAGCCTGTTTCCAAGGGACTCGCCGCTCTCATCACGGCCTCCGCGATTGCCTACCTGGGCGTGGACACCGTGTGGAACCTCCTCGACGGCTGGCTGACGCTGGTGCGCCACGTGGACCAGGCCACCACGTTCCTCCAGGTGCGCGACGCGGGCGAGGCCTATGGAGCGGCGCTGGGTAGGAACGCCGCGCGCGTCTTCGTGATGCTGGCCACGGCGGCGATTGGCAACACCGCGGGGCTCGCGATGAAGGCGCCCACCCTGCCGGGCTCCGCACAGGCGGCGGTCGCGGTGGAGACGCAGGCCGGCCTCCAGTTCGTGGCCCTCGCGGGCGTGCGCTCCGTGGCCATGACGGCCGAGGGCTTTACCCTCGCGCTCGCGCCCAACGCGGTGGCCATGTCATCGCGGCCCGGCAAGCCCCAGCGTCACCACCTGGCCACCATCCGCAATGAGAAGTCCTCGAAGACTGGCGGGCCGTGGACACCACTCTTCCGGCGCATTTTCAAGAAGGCAGGGATGGAGCTGAAGGACCCGGAGAACATCGTTGAGGTCCGAGGCCACCGAGGACCTCATCCCGCCGAGTACCATCAACTCGTCTATGACAGGTTGAGGCAGGTGACCTCCGAATGCCGCAGCATGGAGGCGTGCCGCGAAGCCCTGACCGACGCACTCAGAATCCTCGGCGAGCAGGCCAGGACGCATGGCACGGAAATCAATCGACTGCTGACCCAAGGTCACTGACAGCCACGACCATGACCACCCACTACTTCAGATTGTCAGAGGACGTCGACGCGCCAGGGCGCTGGTATCTGGGTGATCCCGTCGATGAAAAGTCCGTGGAGGTCGAGGACCCGTGGATGTTCAGCGCGGGGAAGCTCATCCAGCCCCCCGGCTCCCTCCGGTTTCCCATCGACGAGCCTGGAAGACCGTTGGACTACTCCGAAGCCGGCATCGGAAGTACGCCCATCCTCCACGTGAAGCTGGCCAGCGTGTTCGCGGAGCTTGCGCCTGATGACGTCCAGCTCTTCGCCGTGGACATCCCTGGCCATCCCGAACAGTTCAACATGCTCGTGGCCACCCGGTTGATCCGCTGCATCGACGACAAGGCCTCCCGGGAAGTGGAGTACTGGGACCCCATCAAGCACAAGCAGCCCGAGAAGGCAGGCCAGTATTACTCCGTCGCGGGAATGCGCATCGACGCGTCGAAGGTGGGCAGCGCCAAGGTCTTCCGCACCTGGGGTTGGAAGATCGCACTCATCGTCTCCGAAGAGCTGAAGACCGCGCTGGAGCGCACCGGAGCCACCGGCATGCGGTTCACGGAAGTGTAGTGAGCCAGGTGCTGCACAGGAGCCTCATCTTGACGGAGGACTGAAGCAGAAATGAATCGACCGGGTTGGGCACTGCTGCTGGGGCTGCTCCTGTCGGGCTGCGCGACGACGCGGGTCGTGCGCCTGGAGGTCGATGGCGGCGAGCGAGTCACGGTCACGCCTCGGGAGGAGGAAGGCGCGTCTCCCTCCGAGGCTCGACTAGAGGAGGACGAGTTCAAGGCGGCGGTGAAGACGCTCGCCCGGGACGTGCGGCCCTTCGCCCATCCCCTGCGGCAAGCACGCGAGTTGTTCGGCCTGCCGGAGCGCAGCGGCCTCTTCGGCTTCCGGGAGCGCACCCGGCAAGTCATCCCCCTGGGCGAGGAAGAGGCACGGGAGCTGCGGCTTCTCGACGCGTCCGACGACCTGACGCGCGGCTACCAGCAATGGTGCGGCAAGAAGCGCAAGCAGGCCGGAGACTGCCTGCGCCTGCTGGAGGAAGGCCCCTTGCTGGGCAGCGACGGCCGCTATGCCCTGGCCATGGCCATCGCGATGGACTCCGTCTGGAACGAGACGGCCGAAGCCCTGGAGGGCATGGCCAGCCCCCAGGCCGTCATCGCCTCGATGACCTCCGCCGTAACCATGTATCTGCTGTTGTGGGCCATGCCCGAGCCTGTTTCCAAGGGACTCGCCGCTCTCATCACGGCCTCCGCGATTGCCTACCTGGGCGTGGACACCGTGTGGACCCTCCTCGACGGCTGGCTGACGCTGGTGCGCCACGTGGACCAGGCCACCACGTTCCTCCAGGTGCGCGACGCGGGCGAAGCCTACGGAGCGGCGATGGGCAGGAACGCCGCGCGCGTCTTCGTGATGCTGGCCACGGCGGCGATTGGCAACACCGCGGGGCTCGCGACGAAGGCGCCCACCCTGCCCGGCTCCGCACAGGCGGCGGTCGCGGTGGAGACGCAGGCGGGCCTCCAGTTCGTGGCCCTCGCGGGCGTGCGCTCCGTGGCGATGACGGCCGATGGCTTCACAATCGCGCTGGCGCCCAATGCGGTGGCCATGTCATCGCGGCCCGGGAAGCCCCAGCGTCACCACCTGGCCACCATCCGCAATGAGAAGTCCGCGAAGACCGGCGGGCCGTGGACCCCGCTCTTCCGGCGCATCTTCAAGCGGGCCGGAATGGAACTGAAGGACCCGGAGAACATCGTCGAAGTCCCGGGCCACCGGGGACCTCATCCCAGGGCGTATCATGACCTGGTCCTGGAAAAGCTGAGCACATCCCTGGGAGACTGCCGGACCGTGGTGCAATGCCGCGAAGCCTTGACGAACGCACTCCGAGCGCTTGCCGAGGAAGCATCCACCCCAGGCACTCGCATCAATCAGCTCCTGACCTCGCGTCAGGGGCGCTAAAGACGTCCTATGGCTGCCCGCTACTTTGCGCTCTCGGAAGATGTCCAGGAAGGTGTCTGGGTACTGGAAGTCCCCTGGAATGAGCTGCGCCAGGAAGAGGAAGACCCCTGGATGTTCACGAAAGGGCAGCGTGTCCACGTGGAAGGACACCTCACCGTTCCCATCGGAGACCCTGGCCGTCCCAACGACTTCTGCCGGATTCCCTTTGGCCTGACGCCTGTCGTTCACGTCAAGCTGGCGAATGTGCTTCTGGAGCACGCTGCTGACGACGTGCAGCTCATCCCCGTCACCATCCCGAAGCACCCCGATCAGTACGCACTCCTCATCGCAACGAAGCTCATCCGCTGCATCGACGAGCAGGCATCGGAAGGAGTCCGGTTCTGGGAGCCCCAGCATGGCCAGCCCTGGAAGGTCGGTGAATACCGCTCCGTGGACATCCTGCGCATCGACAAGTCGAAGGTGGGTGACGCGAAGATCTTCCGTCCCTGGGGCTGGAAGGTCGCGCTCATCGTCTCGGAGGACTTGAAGACGGCGCTGGAGCGCACTGGCGCCACCGGAATGTTCTTCACGGAGGTTTGATGAAGACGCCCGCCGTGCGTTCAGGCCGCTAGAGTCCAGCGTCCAGAGGACTTCGCCCATGCCCCGGATGGACAGCTTCGTGGAGTACACGGTCGAACTGCTGGAGCCGCTCGGCCCGGTGCAGGCCCGCTCGATGTTCGGCGGCTGGGGCCTGTACTTTGGCGGCCGGATGTTCGGCCTCATCATCCAGGGCCAGCTCTACCTGAAGACGGACGACGTCACCCGCCCCGACTTCGAGGCCGAGGGCTGCCGGCCCTTCATCTACCAGAGCCGCGGCAAGGAACAGCCCATGAGCTACTGGACGCCGCCCGCGGACGCCGAGGACGACGGCCGCCGGCTGCTGCCCTGGGCCCGCCGCGCCGTGGAGGCCTCCAACCGCGCCGCGATGAAGAAGGCCGCGAAGAAGGCACCCGCCGCGAAGAAGGCACCGGCGGCCAAGAAGGCCGCCGCGAAGAAGAAGCCCGTCAGGCGGTCTTGATGTTGGCCACGTCGCCGAGCCCCAGCTCGGTGATGGCGACCTCGCGCATGCGGAACTTCTGCACCTTGCCGGTGACGGTCATCGGGAAGCTGTCCACGAACTTCCAATGGCGGGGAATCTTGAACGTGGAGATGCGGCCGGTGCAGAAGGCCGTCAGCGTCTCCGGCGTGAGCGAAGCGCCAGACTTCAAGCGCACCCACGCCATCACCTCCTCGCCGTACCTCACGCTGGGCACGCCGATGACCTGCGCTTCGGAGATCTCCGGGTGCGTGTGGAGGAACTCCTCCACCTCTCGCGGGTACACGTTCTCGCCGCCCCGGATGATCATGTCCTTGATGCGGCCGACAATCTTGACGTAGCCCTCCCCGTCCATCGTCGCCAGGTCACCGGTGTGCATCCACCCCGCCCGGTCGATGGCCGCCGCCGTGGCCTCCGCGTTGTCCCAGTACCCGAGCATCACGCTGTAGCCGCGCGTGCACAGCTCCCCCGGCTGCCCCAGCGGCACCACCGCGCCCGACTCCGGGTCCACCACCTTCACCTCCAGGTGCGGGTGCACGCGGCCCACCGTGGCCACGCGCTTCTCCAGCGTGTCATCCAGCGGGTTCTGCGTGGACACGGGCGACGTCTCCGTCATGCCGTAGCAGATGGTGACCTCCCCCATGTGCATCCGCGACTGCACCTGCTTCATCACCTCCACCGGACACGGCGAGCCCGCCATGATGCCGGTGCGCAAGCTGCGCAGGTCGAACTCGCCGAAGCGCGGGTGGTCCAACTCCGCGATGAACATCGTGGGCACGCCGTAGAGGGACGTGCAGCGCTCGGCCTGCACCGTCTGGAGCACCGCCAGCGGGTCGAACGCCTCGCCCGGAATCACCATGGCCGAGCCGTGTGACGTACAGGCCAGGTTGCCCATCACCATGCCGAAGCAGTGGTAGAACGGCACCGGGATGCACACGCGGTCCTCCGGCCCGTAGCGCAGCACCTCGCCCACGAAGAAGCCGTTGTTGAGCACGTTGTGGTGGGACAGCGTCGCGCCCTTCGGGAAGCCCGTGGTGCCGGACGTGTACTGGATGTTGATGGGGTCATCGAACTGGAGCGACAACTCCCGCGCCTCCAGCACGTCGTCGCCAATGTTCGCGCCGCCCTTCACCAGCCGGTCCCAGTCCGAGTCCAGCACCAGCGCCTCGCGCAGGCCCGCGCACCGGGGCCGCACCTCCGCCAGCATCTGGGTGTAGTCCGTCTGCCGGAAGCCCTTCGCAAAGAGCAGCACGCTCACGCCCGCCTGGTTGAGCGCGTACTCCAGCTCCGACGTGCGGTAGGCGGGGTTCAGGTTGACCAGGATGGCGCCCGTGCGCGCGAGCGCGTACTGCGACACGGTCCACTCGAAGCGGTTGGGCGACCAGAGCCCCACCCGGTCCCCCTTCTGGAGGCCCAGCGCCAGCAGGCCCTTGGCCACCGCCGTCGTCGCGTCCCAGAACTGCCGCCAGGTGACCCGGTAGTTCTGCGAGGCCACCACCAGCGCCTCGCGGTCGCCGTACTTCTCGACGGTGCGGCGCAGGTTCTGACCGATGGTCTCCCCCAGCAGCGGGGTGGCGCTGGTGCCATGGGCATAGGACAGGGCGGTCGTCATGACCTCATCGTCCCCAGGGGGCCCCGGGTCGGCAAGCGTCAGCAGGGAGCAGGGCGGCTGGACGGCCGCGACGTTTTCCCGCCAACGGCATCCACCTCCAGACCCCGGCCGTTACGCCCCGGGACGCCGGAAAAAGACCCATCCCGCCGCCATCAGCCTTTCCAGCGCCGGAAACCAAGAAAACGCCGTCACGGCACGCTATCCTGACGCAACGCCCCATGGACGATCCGAACGCCCGACTGGTTGCCACCCTGCTGGAGGCGCGGCAGCGCCACTGCTTCCCCCCGGACGTGCGCAAGGCGGCGCCGGAGTTCGTCGCGCAGGTGCTGGGGTTGCTCTTCCCCCACTTCGCGGAGCGGCTGGAGTGCAACGCCGCCGCCGTGCGCCGGGACGTCACCGCCGTGGAGGCGAGCCTCCAGCGCATCCAGTCGCTGCTCGCGCCGCACTACCCCGTCTCCGACGCGGGCATGGCGTCGCGCTTCATGGCGAAGCTGCCGGACCTCTACGAGTGGCTCCAGCAGGACGCGCGCGCCATCTTCGAAGCGGACCCCGCCGCGCGCAGCGTGGACGAGGTCGTCCTCACCTACCCGGGCTTCTACGCCATCGCCATCTACCGCGTGGCGAACGCGCTGCACCGGCTGAACTTCCCCCTGCTGCCGCGCCTGCTCACCGAGTACGCCCACCAGCGCACCGGCGTGGACATCCACCCGGGCGCCACCATCGGCCGCAGGTTCGTCATCGACCACGGCACGGGCCTCGTCATTGGCGAGACGACGGTGATTGGCGACAACGTGAAGCTCTACCAGGGCGTCACGCTGGGCGCGCTGATGGTGGAGAAGGCGCTCGCGGACAAGAAGCGCCACCCCACCATCGAGGACGACGTCGTGGTGTACGCGAACGCCACCATCCTCGGAGGAGGCACGGTGGTGGGCAGGGGCAGCATCATCGCCGGCAACGCGTGGCTCACGCAGAGCGTGCCCGCCAAGTCCGTCGTCACCCGCCGCAGCGAGGTGCGCACGCGCCACGGCGAAGAGGGCCTGGACGTCCTCGACTACCAGATTTGAGTCTTCCCCACGCAGCGCCCCTTCCCCCTCACAGGAGACGCCATGAAGGTCGACAACATCCTGCAGACCATTGGCAACACGCCGCACGTGCGCATCAACCGGCTGTACCCGTCGCGCGTGACGGTGCACCTGAAGCTGGAGCGCGCCAACCCGGGCGGCAGCATCAAGGACCGCATCGGCCTGGCGATGATTGAGGACGCGGAGAAGAAGGGCCTCCTCAAGGAAGGCAGCGTCATCATCGAGCCCACGAGCGGCAACACGGGCATCGGCCTGGCCATGGTCGCCGCGGTGAAGGGCTACAAGCTCATCCTGGTGATGCCGGAGTCCATGAGCATCGAGCGCCGCCGCGTGCTGGCCGCCTACGGCGCCCAGTTCGACCTGACGGAGCGCGCCAAGGGCATGAAGGGCGCCATCGCCCGCGCCCAGGAGCTCGTCTCGCAGACGCCCAACGCGTGGATGCCGCAGCAGTTCGAGAACGAGTCCAACATCGAGGTCCACAAGCGCACCACCGCGCAGGAGATCTTGAACGACTTCCCCGAAGGGCTGGACTACCTCATCACGGGCGTGGGCACCGGCGGCCACATCACCGCGTGCGGTGAGGTGCTCAAGGCGAAGTGGCCCAAGCTGAAGGTGCTCGCGGTGGAGCCGGTGAAGTCTCCCGTCATCAGCGGCGGCCAGCCGGGCCCGCACCCCATCCAGGGCCTCGGCGCGGGCTTCATCCCGAAGAACCTGCACACGGACATCCTCGACGGCACCATCCAGGTGGATGAGAAGGACGCCTACGAGTTCACCCGCCGCGCCGCGCGCGAGGAGGGCATCTTCGTGGGCGTGTCCTCCGGCGCCGCGCTGTCCGCGGTGAACCAGAAGCTGGCGGAGATGCCGGACGGCAGCCGCGTGCTCGCCTTCTGCTACGACACCGGCGAGCGCTACCTCTCCGTGGAGAACCTCTTCCCCGCGCAGTAGCCGTCGTCGTGCATCCCGGTCCGGGTGGGCGCCTCACCCGGGCCGGTACGCGCGCACCAGCGCCACCAGCCGGTCCATCTCCTCGGGCGTGTTGTAGAAGTGCGGCGACAGGCGGATGCGCCCGCGCCGGACGGAGTGGGACACCGTCTTCTCCGCCAGGTACGCGCTGAGCGCCCGGACGTCCGCGCCCGGCGGCAGGAAGGTGAGGATGCCCGCGCGGTCCTTCGGCGCCGGGCCCACGTCGCAGCCCAGGCCGCGCAGGCCCGAGTCCAGCCGGGCCAGCAGTTCGCCAATGCGCGCGCCGATGGCGTCCGTCCCCACCTCCAGCAGCAATTCCAATGCGGCGCCCAGCGCGTAGATGCCGGGGTACGCGGCGCTGCCCTCCTCGAACTTCGCCGCGTCCGGGCGCAATTCGAAGTGCGAGCGGTTGAAGTTCCACGCGTCGGTGGTGCTGCGCCAGCCCACCAGCGCGGGCCGCACGCGCGGCAGCACGTCCTTCGCCACGTACAGGAAGCCGATGCCGGAGATGCCCAGCATCCACTTGTGGCTGTCCGCGCTGAGGAAGTGCACGCGGCTCTTCTTCACGTCCACGGGAATGCAGCCCACGCTCTGGATGCCGTCCACGCACAAGAGCACGCCCGAGCGCTCACACAATGCGCCCAGCGCATCCAGGTCTGTGCGGTGGCCGGTGGCGAACTGCACCGACGACACCGCCACCAGCCGCGTGCGCGGGGTGAGCACGGACGCCACCGCCTCCGGCGTCACGCCGCCATCCGGCGTGGGAATCTCCCGGACCTCCACGCCCCGGTGCTTCAAGTGCAGCCACGGGTAGACGTTGGAGGGGTACTCGAGGCTCGTGGCCACGGCGACCTCGTCTCCGGGTTGCCAGTCCAGGCCTTCCGCCACCAGCCCCAGGCCGTGGCTGGTGTTGCGCACGAAGGCGATCTCCTCCGGAGCAGCACCGATGATGCGCGCGGCGAGCCCGCGCACCTTCTCGCTCTGGGCCTCCCAGCCGCGCTCATGGAGGACGCCGTGATTCACCACGTCGTCCATCCAGGCCTTCACCGCGGCGGCGGCGCGCGTGCTGGTGGGCGCGACCCCGGCGTGGTTGAGGTAGAGCTGCTCCTTCAGGACGGGGAACTCGGCGCGGTAGGACTCGAATGGGGCACTCATGGGGGCGAGTGTAGCCACCCCTCCACCGCCCACGGCACGCTCCGTAAGCCCCGTCGACTACAGGACGACCAGCAGGCCCAGCGACGCCGTGGGGTACACCGTGCGCAGGCCCAGGTTGCTGTTGCCCACCTGGAGCTCGCGCACGTCCGTGAAGGTGAAGCCCGGGCCCGCCCGAGCCGACAGGCCCACGCGCCCGGAGCCCGGCCGCCACATCACGCCCAGCGTCGGCTCCAGGAAGGCCGTCGTCGTGTAGTCCTTGCGGTCCGGCATCGCCGCGCCGTCCGGGCGCGCGACGAACTCCTCCAGGCCCAGCGTCATCCCCACGAACGGGCGCACCGTGCCGTCCGCCAGGAAGGCCAGCGTGTAGCGGCTGTCCACGCCCACGCCGAAGTTGAGCTTCACGTCGGCGCCGCCCACGTTGCTGAAGCGCGCCTTCGCGCCCAGCGACCGATTCCACCCGCCCGCGCGACCCAAGAGGCCGAACGCCAGCCGCGAGTCCCTCGACGGAGCGACCTCCGCCCGGAGGCCGTACAGCGAGCCGTCCAGCGCGGGCGGCTGCAGCTCCAGCAGGAACGCGCCACGCCGCTGCTGCTCCTGCCCCGTGGACGAGGACGCCATGTCCTGGGCCACCGCCGGCACCGACACCAACGCCGCCCCCACCGCCACCGCCTTCACCCACTGCCTCGACCGCATGGACTCGACTCGCATGGCCCGTCTCCTTCGGTTTAGCCGGACGACTAACTTAGTCACACGACTAACTAAGACTGACAACGCGGGATGTCAAGGCGGCGAGCGGACGCCGGCCTTGCGGGGGTGGGAGGCGGTGCCCTATGGGTCTGGGATGCCATCCCCCCGCCGTGGCAAGACGCCGCCTCCCCCCGCTGCTCCGGAGCCTGACGCCCGGGCGCGCCTCATCGCCGCCGGACAGCGCGTGTTGGGGGAGCGCGGCTACGACGCCGCCACGGTGAAGGAGGTGGCGCGCGAGGCCGGGGTGAACCAGGGCCTGGTGCACTACTACTTCGGCAGCAAGGACGCGCTGCTGCTGGCCGTCACACAGGAGGCGAGCCGGCAGTACCTGTCGGAGCTGGAGCGGCTGCGCGCGCAGACCCCGGCGGAGGAGCTGGCGCAGACGGCCTTCGCCTGGGGCGAGAAGCTGGCCACGGACGCGCCGGGCACGTGCCGGTTGCGCTACGAGCTGTTCGCGCTGGGCCTGCGCAACCGGGAGCTGACGCCCGCCGTCGCGCAGCTCCTGGGCCAGGGCGACGAGGAGATCGCCCGCACCGTGGCGCACGTGCGCACGGGCCACGATACGGCCCCCTCCGCCGAGGACCTGCACTACGCGGTCATCATCAAGGCGTGCGTGGACGGGCTCGCGCTGCACCATCAGCTGGACAAGAGCTTCGACCCGCTGCCCGTGTACGCGCTGCTGCGGCGGATCATGCTCGCGAGCATCGAGCAGCCCGCCCCGCCCCGCGCGCCCGCGCGCAAGCCGAAGGCCCAGGGCCGTCGCGGAACGCGCTCACTCCGTACGCCGCGCAAGGCGCCGGGCCCGCGCCGCCGCTGAAGGCAGCGGCCAGGCCAGCGCCAGCCCCAGAACAGACATTCAACATTCAGTGGCATCGCCAACCCGGCGGGGCGCAGGATGCCTCGCATGGACTTCCAGCCTTCCGCCAGGACGACCGAATACCTGGAGCGCGTGAAGCGCTTCATGGCTGACCACATCGAGCCGGTGGAGGCCGGGTACCTCCAGGCCCTGCACGCGATGGAGGCTGGCGGGGATTGGCGCCAGTGGAAGGTGCCTCCGGTGATGGTGGAGCTCAAGGCCCGCGCGAAGGCAGAAGGGCTGTGGAACCTCTTCCTCCCGGACGCGAAGCTGGGCGCGGGCCTGAGCACGCTGGAGTACGCGCCGCTCGCGGAAGCCATGGGCCGCAGCTTCATGGCGCCGGAGGTCTTCAATTGCAGCGCCCCGGACACCGGCAACATGGAGGTGCTCTGGCGCTACGGCTCTCCTGAGCAGCAGGAGCAGTGGTTGAAGCCGCTGCTCGCGGGCGACATCCGCTCCGTGTTCTGCATGACGGAGCCGGACGCGGCGTCGTCGGACGCCACCAACATGCAGGCCACCGCCGAGGTGGACGGCGACCACGTGGTCCTCAACGGCAAGAAGTGGTGGTCCAGCGGCCTGGGCCACCCCAACGCGAAGGTGGCCATCTTCATGGGCCGCACGTCGCAGGCGGGCGCGGACCGCCACCACCAGCACTCCATGGTCCTGGTGCCCATGGACGCGCCGGGCGTGGAGATCATCCGCATGCTGCCCGTGTACGGCGACCACGACGCCCCGCATGGCCACGGCGAGGTGCACTTCCACAACGTGCGGCTGCCGGTGTCCGCGCTCATCTCCGGGCCGGGCATGGGCTTTGAAATCGCGCAGGGCCGCCTGGGCCCGGGCCGCATCCACCACTGCATGCGCTGCATTGGCGCGGCGGAGCGGGCGCTGGAGCTGATGATCGACCGGGGCATGGGCCGCACCGCGTTCGGCAAGCCGCTCATCAACCTGGGCGGCAACCGCGAGCGCGTGGCGGAGGCGCGCATCGCCATCGACCAGGCGCGCCTGCTCACGCTGTACGCGGCGTGGAAGCTGGATGACGTGGGCGCGCTGGGCGCGATGACGGAGATTTCGGCCATCAAGGTCGTGGCGCCCAACGTGCTCCAGAAGGTGGTGGACGACGCCATCCAGGTGCACGGCGGCGCGGGTGTGTCGCGTGACACGCCGCTGGCGGGCTTCTTCGCCCAGGCACGCAGCCTGCGCATCGCGGACGGCCCGGACGAAGTGCACAAGGGCGTCATCACCCGCATCGAGCTCGCGAAGCGCGGCTTCAGCAAGGGAGGTTGAACATGACGGCTCCGGGCTCCATCCCCCTGGACGAGGGCAAGGCCGTGCGCTCCGGCGAGGCGCTGGACGTGCCCGCGGTGGACGCGTGGCTGAAGACCCAGGTGCCCTCGCTCCAGGGCACGCCGGAGGTGACGCAGTACACGGGCGGCGCCTCCAACTGGACCTACCGGCTCAAGTACGAGAACCGCGACCTCATCCTGCGCAGGCCGCCCTCGGGCACCAAGGCGAAGTCCGCGCACGACATGTCGCGCGAGTACACCGTGCAGCAGGCGCTCAAGCCCGTGTACCCGGTGGTGCCCACCATGGTGGGGCTGTGCCAGGACCCGGCCGTGCTGGGCGCGGAGTTCTACGTGATGGAGCGCATCCCCGGCCTCATCCCGCGCAAGCACCTGCCCAAGGGGCTGGACCTGGACAAGGCCCGCACGCGCCAGCTGTGCCTCAACGTGGTGGATCAGCTCATCGCGCTGCACGGCGTGGACGCGCAGGCGGTGGGGCTCCAGTCGCTGGGCAAGGGGCCGGGCTATCCGCAGCGGCAGATCTCCGGCTGGTCCGACCGCTACGAGAAGGCGCTCACCTGGAACGTGCCCCGGATGGAGCGCACGCGCGAGTGGCTGTCCGCGCACGTGCCTCCGGACATCAAGACGTGCGTCATCCACAACGACTGGCGCTTCGACAACGTGGTGCTCAAGCCGGAGGACCCCACGCAGGTCATCGGGGTGCTGGACTGGGAGATGGCCACGCTGGGCGACCCGCTGATGGACCTGGGCAACACGCTGGCCTACTGGGTCCAGGCGGATGACGACGCCTTCCTGCGCATGACGCGCCGGCAGCCCACGGACCTGCCCGGCATGCTCACGCGCGACGAGGTGGTGGCGTACTACCTGGAGCGCACCGGCCTGAAGCCCGCCAACTGGGCCTTCTACGAGGTCTACGGCGTGTTCCGGCTCGCGGTCATCGCGCAGCAGATCTACTACCGCTACCACCACAAGCAGACGCGCAACCCGGCGTTCAAGAACTACTGGCTCATCGTCAACTACCTGGCCTACCGCTGCCGGCAGCTCATCAAGAAGGCGGGGGGCTGAGATGGGCGCGCTCTACTTCATCCGTCACGGCCAGGCGTCCTTCGGCGCGAAGGATTACGACAAGCTGTCGGACGTGGGCGTGCAGCAGGCGCGCGTCCTGGGTGAAGCGCTGCGCACGCGGCTGCCCAAGGTGGACGCGGTGGTGACGGGCACCCTGCTGCGCCACCGCGAGACGGCGGACGCGTGCCTCCAGGCGCTGGGCCTTCAGGTGGAGCCCGTGCGGACGGCAGGCTTCAACGAGTTCGACCACGAGGAGGTCGTGCACCGGCACACGCCGCGCTACGCGGACTTCGCCGTGCTGCGGGAGGAGCTGGCCGCGATGAAGGACCCTCGCCGCGCGTACCAGGACCTGTTCACCCAGGCCGTGGGGCGTTGGGTCGCGGGCGGACACGACAGCGAGTACACGGAGTCCTGGAGCGCGTTCAAGGCGCGCTGCCTGGAGGCGCTGGCGACGCTCGTGGCCTCGCTGGGGTCCTCCAGGACGGCGCTGGTATTCACTTCCGGCGGCCCCATCACGGCCATCAGCCAGGACCTCTTGGGCATCCCGGACGAGCACGCGTTCCGGACGAACTGGACGCTGGCGAACTGTGGAGTCACGAAGGTCATCTACAGCGAGCGGGGCCGGTATCTGTCCACTCTCAACGAGCACGGACACTTCGAGGGCGAACACCGCGCGCTCATCACCTACCGCTGAGGTGGGGGCTCGCGTAGCGTGAGCCCATGACGCGGTGCCTGCTCAACATCGACCTGGGGGAGCTGCCCGGGGAGGACGAACAGCTCTACGCGCTCGCGCACCTGGCGAACATCGCCTGCGGAGGCCACGCGGGGGATGCGGCGTCCATGCGGCGGGCGCTGGAGCTGTGCGAGCGCCACGGCACGCTGGCGGGCGCGCATCCGTCCTACGCGGACCGCGAGAACTTCGGGCGCAAGGCGCTGGACGTGGCGCCGGAGGTGCTGCGCGCGCAGGTGGCGGAGCAGTGCGGGCAGCTGGCCACGCTGGCCCGCGAGCTCGGCGTGCCGGTGCGGCATGCGAAGCCGCATGGAGCGCTGTACCACGCGGCCAACAAGTCCCCGGCGCTGGCGCGCGCGGTGGTGGACGGCGTGGTGGAGGCGCTGGGGACGGATGTCACGATGGTGGGGCCCGGAACCGGCGCGCTGAGCGACGCGGCGCGGGCGGCGGGGCTCGGATATGCGCGCGAGGGCTTCGCGGACCGGGGCACCTTGCCGGACGGTTCGCTGATTCCGCGCGGCCAGCCCGGCGCGGTGCTGACGGACGTGGGGCAGGCGCGCGAGAACACGGTGCGGCTGGCCACGGGCGGCACGGTGGACACCCTCTGCGTGCACGGCGACACGCCGGGCGCGGTGGTGCTGGCCCGCGAGGTGCGCGCGATGCTGGACGCGCTGGAGCAACCGCCGGAGCCGCTGGGAGACAGCGCGCTGCGGCTGGTGCTGCCGGAGTCGGTGGACCGGGGCCTGGCGCGCGAGGCCCTGGCCGCGCTGCCGGGTGTGCGGGACGCGGTCATCACCGAGTCCCACGCCTGCGTGTACTTCGACCCGGAGACACCACCTGATTCCCCGGCGCTCGTGCTGACGCGGCTGCGCGTGGCACCGGTCACGCACGTGGAGCATCCGCTCATCCGCATCCGCGTGCGCTACGACGGCGAGGACCTGGCGAAGGTGGCCGAACACGCGGGCCTGTCGGTGGAGGAAGTGGTGCGGCGCCACACGGCACGCGAGTACCGGGTGCGCTGCGTGGGCTTCCTGCCGGGCTTCGCGTACCTGGGGGACGTGGATCCGAGCATCGCGTGTCCCCGGCTGCCGGTGCCGCGCACGCGGGTGCCAGCGCTCGCGGTGGGCATCGCCGGGACGCGCACGGGCGTGTATCCGTTCGCGTCGCCCGGAGGCTGGAACCTCGTGGGCACCGCGCTGGACTTCACCGCCTTCGACCCCCAGCGCGGCACGGAGCTCCAGCTGGGAGCCCGCGTGCGCTTCGAGCGGGTGGAGACATGACGGCGTTCCGCCCGACGCGGCCCCAAACCTGTCCGACTGTCGGACAGGTTTCCGCTGTCCGGCTGGGCGGGACTCGAAACGTGTCCGACTGTCGGACAGGTTTGTGCGATGTGGCGCTGCCGGGGAGCCTCCAGCGGCTCTCGCATTCTCATCCCCGGGAACAGCATCCGTGTCCGAGGGCGTGGGCATGACCGCGCGGGGTAAAGAGGCATGAGCGCCTGCATCGAGATCGTCGGCCTGGGTGCCCCTGCCACCGTGCAGGACGGTGGACGGCCCGGCGTCATGCATCACGGCGTGCCGCCCGGCGGCGCGTGGGTGCCGGAGCTGCTTGTCGCGGCGAATCGCGCGGTGGGCAACGCACCTGGGGCCGCGGCGTTGGAGTCCTTCGGGCGGCTGGAGCTGCGCGCACGGGGCCGCGACGTGCGCGTGTCCGTGGATGGAGAAGCCCCCAGCCTCCTCGCGGACGGCGCCACGCTCACCGTGCCCGCGCCCACCCGGCATGCCGTGCGCTACGTGGCCGTGGATGGCGCGCTCGCCGTCCCTGAAGTCCTCGGAGGCCAGGGCACGCTGTGGGTGGCCCGCCTGGGCGGATGGGAAGGCCGCCCCCTGCGCACCGGCGACCAGCTCCCACTGGGCCCTCCCGCCACGCCGGTTGCCGCTCCTTCCGAGGCCGACCTGTCACGTCTCACGGAAGCCCTGGACCCCGCCGCCCCGCTGCGCGTGCTCCTGGGCCCGGATGCGTCCTCCTTCAGCGACGCGGCCGTGGCGCTGCTCCTGGGCAGCACCTTCACCGTGTCGCCCTCCAGCGACCGCGTGGGCCAGCGGCTGGACGGACCTCCCGTGCCCCACGGCGACGAGGGCGGGGGCACCTGCCGCCCCATGGTGCGCGGCGCCATCCAGGTCACCCTCTCCGGCACGCCCATCGTGATGGGACCGGACCACCCCACCACCGGGGGCTACCCCCTCATCGCCGTCGTCATCCGCGCGGACTGGGGCCGCCTGGGGGCTCGCCGTCCGGGCGCACCGGTGCGCTTCCAGGCCGTGACCCTGGAGGTCGCTCGCGACGCCTGGAGGACCCACCCCGCCCGGATGGCCGGGGCAACTTCGGACCCGGTCCGGCCGATACTGGGGGCATGACTCCTCCGAAGATCGGCCCGCGCCCCACCGT
>NZ_RAWC01000097.1:0-30738 GCF_003611685.1 Corallococcus sp. CA049B
GGCATGGGCCGTTCTTTACACCACGCGCGCGCGGAACCTTCCCGGAGCGGCGTCGGGCGTGTTGGCTGGCTGCTTCTCTGTCCGGAAGGGCCCGGCTGGATGCCTGCTGCTGGACGTCTGGCCGCCCGTCCCGGAGGCAGGCCCCGGAGGTGTGCCATTGCCGGTACTTGGGTGCCCTTGGAGGCGAAAGGGTGTTCCTGGCCGGACGTGCGGCAGGCAGCCGTGCCTGTTCTCTCCGTGTCAAGGCGTTACGGACGGCGGGGGGCTCCCTAGCTTTCCCACATCAACGCAGCACATCAATTTTGAAAGGGAGGGCTCATGCCTCGCTCCTACAGCTTCGACCACTTCCAGGTTCCCAAGACGCTGCCGCCGCAGAAGCGCAGCCTGCGTCAGCGCGACAAGGCGCACCTCGCCCAGTCATCGCGGGTGTCGGTGGACGAACACGAGGGCGTCCACTACGGCAAGAGCCACGCGCAGACGGAGGAGATCCTCACCGCGCGCAAGATGGAGCTTCAGCTGGAGGAGCTGGCCCGTCCAGAGGCGGACGCCAAGTTCTCCCATGGGCCGGTGTCGCGCGTGAGCGGCGCCTCGAAGAAGCAGCGCAAGGCGGCCCCTTCGCCCGTCATCGGGACGACGGCGCCCATCGGCGCGCTGCCGCCCACCCAGGAGCGGCCGATGCAGCAGGGCCGGCTGCCGGACCTCATCGACGAGGCGCGCCGGCAGCTCAAGGCCATCCAGTCCGGCGTGGGCGACGTGGCGACGGCGATGCAGCGGCTGGCGTCGCTGCCCTTCGCGGCGGTGCGCCTGGCGGCCCGCCGCATCATTCCGGCCTGAGCAGGAAGGGGAGGGTGAACGACGCGTGGAGCTGACCCTGGTCTCCTACAACATCCACTCCGGCATCGGAGTGGACGGAGCCTTCGACCTGGAGCGCGTGGGCGCGGTCTTGCGCGAGGTGAACGCGGACATCATCGCCCTGCAGGAGGTGGGGGACTTCCGGGGCAAGACGCCCCGGGAGGACCAGCCCGAGCACCTGGCCGAGATGCTCGGGCTGCACATGGCCTTCGGACCCAACGTGGTCCGCAACGGCCGCCGGTATGGCAACGCCATCCTCAGCCGGCTGCCGGTGCTCAAGTCGAAGAACTATGACCTGAGCGTGCCGCGCCGGGAGCCCCGGGGCGCGCTGCGGTGCGACCTGGACCTGGGAGGGGGGCAGCAGTTGCATGTCTTCTGCCTCCACCTGGGGCTGTCCGTGAGCGAGCGGCGGCGGCAGGAAGCGCTCCTCCTGTCCGCCGACCTGCTCCGCGACGCGGCCCGCAAGGACCCCATGGTGGTGTGCGGGGACTTCAACTCGTGGGGCAACGGGCCGGTGTCGTCGCTCGTGCGCGAGGCCATCCACGACGCCGCGTTCGAGCTGGGCGCCGCCGCGCGCACGTACCCCACGCGGCTGCCCCTGTTCCGGTTGGACCGCATCTACGTCGACTCGGGGGTGCGGCCGGTGTCGGTGACGCCGCACCGCTCGCCGCTGAGCCGGGTGGCGTCGGACCACCTGCCGCTGGTGATGCGCTTCGAGGCGCCCATCGCCGTGCAGCCGCCTGTCGCACCGCCGGTGCAGCTGATCGGCTAGGAGTGTGGGCTTGCGGTAGGCTCGCACGCGGGTCCGGTGGTTTCTCGCGTTGAGTGGCCGACGCTTGCGAACGCCGGACAAATTCCTCGCGCCGTGGTTGTCGCGGGGAGGTGGGGTGCCTAGGTTGGCGCCCACGCGCACAGGGACGTGAGCGTCGGCCGGAGAGCGCATGCACGTGGGCAGTGAACAGACGGATCGCGGCGTCGCCGCGCTCGTCGGGCGCATGGCGGATGGCTTCAGCCGGTTGGTGACGCAGCACCTCCAGTTGGCGCGCGTGGAGCTGGCGGAGGACGCGAAGGCCCTGGGCCTGGACATGGCGAGCATCGCCGTGTTCGTGCCCTTCCTGCTCGTGGGCTACGCCTTCGTCTGCGGGGCGCTGGCGGCCGTGCTCGCTCCGTGGACGGGGTGGGCGGGGGCGCTGGCGCTGGTGGGCGCGGCGAACCTGGTGGGCGGCGGCCTGGGCATCCTGCGCGCGGTGAAGCGGATGAAGTCGCGCCAGATGATGGATGACAGCGTGAGCGAGCTGTCGCGCAGCATGGCGGCGCTCACCACGGCGCCGCCGCGGGTGGCCGCGGCGCCCGGGGTGAACACGCTGAAGGACACGACGGGAATGGGTTTCAAGGAGCCGCGGGATGGCCGCTAGCAATGGACACCTGCCGCGCACCAGCGCGGCGCTTCGCGAGGAAATCGAGCGCACCCGGGCCGACCTGGCCACGTCGGTGAGTGCGCTCAAGGTGGAGGTGGCGGAGGTCACCGACTGGCGCCAGTGGGTGCGCAAGCATCCCTACGCCTGCGTGGGGACCGCCTTCCTCGTCGGTTACCTGGTGGGCTCGCGGCGCTGAGGCTGCGCCCGCGGGCCTGGATGCAGAAGCTTCAAGACACAACCGGAAAACGAACGCACAGCAGAGGGCTTCCATGGAAATCAATCCGCAGCAGATGGCAGACCGGGCGCGGCAGATTCAGGAGCAGCTGCCGGACATGGACGAGGCGCGGCAGAACCTGGTGGACCTGAACAACCAGGTCGTCGGGTTCATCAAGGCCAACCCGGGCACGTGCCTCCTGGGCGCCATCGCGGTGGGCTTCATCGTGGGCCGCATCGCGTCCCGCTAACCGGTTGCCTGAAAGAGGGAGCACGGACATGACGAACTACTCGGGCACGACGGGCAACGGCGCGGGGCACGGCGAGGACGCGGGCTTCGGCCAGCGCGTGGATCAGCTGGGCTCGGACGCGCAGCAGTTCATCGACAACGCGCGCAGCGCGGTGGCGGACCTGGGGCAGACGCTGGACCTGAAGGGGCGCGTGGAGCGCAACCCCTACGGCACGTTGGCCATCGCCGTGGGCGTGGGCTACGTGCTGGGCGGCGGCCTCTTCACGCCGCTGACCGGGCGCATCCTCAAGCTGGGCGTGCGGCTGGCCGCGCTGCCCTTCGTGAAGGATGAGCTCATGGGCATGGCGGAGTCCGCCTTCCAGGGCTATCAGACGGGCCGGGGCACGCCGCCCTCGGGCAGCGTCTAGGATTCTGTCGAAGCACCCACGTCTTTCCCCGAAGTCATTTCCCCGGAGTCGGACATGCTGAGCCTGAAGGACTTGAAGAAGCTGGACCGCGACGACGTGCTGGACCTCATCGGCCTGGAGACGCGCCGCACGACGGCGGAGACGGCGCTGCCGGCGCTGGGCATCTTCGCGGCGGGCGTGCTCGTGGGCGTGGGCGTGGGCCTGCTGCTCGCGGACAAGCCGGGCCAGCAGCTGCGCGGTGACCTGCGCCAGCGCATCCAGGGCGGCCAGGACAAGCTCGCCACGGCCATCAACAACGCGCGCGGCACGGAAGCCCCGCAGGGCGCCGGCTCCACGGTGCCGCCGGGTCAGCGGACGACCTGATTCCAGGGCGTGGCCTTGAAGTCACACACGGGCCTCTTCCCGCTCAGCGCGGGGAGGGGCCTTCGTGTTTCCGGCTAGGATGCGCGGCGATGAGCAAGAAGCCGCCCGGGACAAGACCGCCACCGAGACACGACACGCCCGTGGATGTGCCCGCCGTGGACGAGACTCCGGCGCTTCCCGCGCGAAACACAGACACGCCGTGGGCCTCCGGGCCCGACGGCGCGCTGGGACAACTGCGCGCGCTGGAGACGCTGGAGTCCGCCTACGACGCCTGGGCGGAGCTGAAGCGCGGCCACGCCGCCTCCGTCATCCAGTTCCGCGAGGAGCAGGCCCGGCTCACGCAACAGGGTTCCTTCCTGCTGGGCGCGGTGCGCGCCGCGGGCATGGACGCCGGTTCCACCACGCCGGGACTTCAGCCACAGGGCGCCGCCAGCGACTTCCTGCGCGACGCGGAGGCCAGGCTCGCCAGGGCTCGCGACGCCGTCTCCCAGCGCGAAGCGGAGAGCGAGGCCCGCTACCAGGCCGCGTTCACGGAGGTCCGCGCCACGCTGCTGGACCGCGTCCAGCGCTACCTTCAGCGCAGCCAGCCGCACCTCACGCTGCTCCTGCGCCGCGTGGGGGCGGAGCGCTCCATCCTCCACGTCGCGCGCGTGCAGCCGGATGAGGCCGTCCTGCTCTGCTACCTGCTCACGCAGCGGGTGCCGTCCCGCTACGCCTTCCTCTTCGACGACTCCACCGAGGACCTGTCGCTTGCGCCCGCGCCGCTCTACGCGGAGGAGTCCGTCGCCTCCGACGCCGTGCGCCCGGACGCGCCGGGCCTGCTGCGCGTCATCGACGCGAGCACGGACGTCGTGCCGCTCAAGGGCTTCATCCCGCTGCGCGTGCCCAGGCCTGGAGGAGGGGAGGACTTCTTCCGCCTCCTCCAGCGCGGCGCCGTGATGGAGGTGGAGCTCGCGGACGGCCCGGACTTCCGCAGCATCCTCACCCGCGAAGAGTCGGAGCGCTTCGCGGGCCACCTGCTGCGCCTCAAGCTGGAGGAGCGCATCAGCCTGGACATCGAGGCCGGATAGACGCGCTCAGTTCGTCCGCACGATGCCCACCTCCGCGGTGCCCGCGAGGACGACGCTGCCCAGGAAGAGGTTGTCGGACTCCGGGCCGCCCATGCGCACGGCCTGGAAGATGACCAGGTAGGTCTGCTTGGGGTTCGGGAACGCGGTGGCGGGAATCGTCACGCGCGCCTCGCGGAACAGCGCCGGGGTCGCCGCCAACTGGAGGAACTCCACCGGCGACGTGGGCACGTTCGAATAGGTGGCCTGGCCCTTCTCCCCGTTCGAGCCCAGCGGCACCACCGTCACGAAGCCCAGCGTCCGGTCCTGGTTCGGCGGAGGCGCCGGCCGGTCGAACTCGAAGGCCGTGTTGGCGTTGTGGCGCACGAAGCCCTCCGCCGGGTGGAACTTCGAGATGGCCTCCTTCGTCGGCGCGTCCTCCACCCGCGCCTCGTACTTCGTCCCGCCCTGCTCCGCGAAGAACGAATAGGTGGCGCCGGACGCGTACTCCAGGTCGTCCGTGGAGTCGCTCGTCACGCCGTAGCTGCCGCCGCCCTGGCCGTTGAGCGCGACGCCCGCCGCGCTCCCGGCGTTCAGCGTCACGGTGGCCCCACTCACGCCCTGCGGCTGCGCGTTCTCCCCCGACTTCGTCCCGAAGAACACGAACGCCGCCGTCTGCCCGGGGAAGCTCACCACGTCCCCGCCGTCCGGCCCGAGCGTCCCCCCGTCGTAGCCCGCCAGCGCCAACGCGGACACGTCCACCTGCGGCGTCGCGAGCAGGGTGCCCACGATGACGTGGTCCGCCGTGAGCTGGTTCGTCGTCTTCTCCAGGTCACAGGCGAGCGGCGACAGCAGGGACACGGTGGCCAGGGCGGACAGCAACAGGCGTTTCATGGGCACTCTCTTGAACGGGGCACGGGTGACGGCGGCCAACCATACCCCGCGTGTTGCCCATGGGCGTTAGGCCCCATCGGAGTATCCTGCACGCCGCTCGTGCAACGCCTCCGCATCCACTCCTCTGGCCGCCGCTTCCTCCACCGGCTCGGCTTCTCGCTCGCCATGGCGGCCCTGTTCGGCTGCCTGCTCGGCCTGCTCGTCTCCCACCGCGTCACGGGCCCCGCGCGTCCGGAGGACACGCCCGCGCCCCTGCTGTCGCCCTCGGGCTTCATCGACGGGCTCACCAGCTGGCTCGACGGCGGCGAGCGCGTCTTCTACGACTGGCGCATCCGCCAGCTGGGGGAGGTGTCCGAGCGCTCCGACCGGGTGGTGCTCGTCTCCATCGACGACGACACGCTCGCCGAAGCCCAGCAGGGCCCCCGCGCGGAGATCGCCGCGTACCCGTGGCCGCGCCAGGTCATGGGCGGCATGGTGCACCGCCTGGTGGAGGAGGGCGCCTCCGTGGTGATGCTGGACTTCACCTACCCGGAGCTCAGCCCCCGCGCCTGCGTCACCCCCACGCGCTCGGGCCGGGGCGCCCTGTCCCAGGACGACGACGCGCTGCGCGCCCTGCTGGATCAGGACCCCGGCCACTCCGTGCTCGCCTTCCGCTGGGGCGCCGAGGGCACCCGCACGCTGCCGCCCACCGGCCGCCTGTGGCCCTACAGGGTCCGCCTGGGCAGCTACCCCAACATCACCGAGGCCCGCACCCGCGCCCAGTCCGTGCTCGCCCTCCAGCGCCCCGCGTTCCTCATCCCCGCCGGCAAGGCCCTGGAGGTCTGGGCCGGCGTCGCGGACGAGGGCGAGGGCCGCGGCCTGGGCGAGCAGATGGGCACCGCCGCCGCGTCCATCCAGGAGCGCCGCGCCGCGGACGACGCCTTCCGCGTGGCCCCGGCGGACCTGTTCCTCGCCCTGGCCTCCGTGCAGGTGCAGGGGTTGGATCCGGAGAAGCTCCTGGAGGTGCGCCAGCTCCAGCACCCGGTGACGCCGCTGCTCAGCCAGGCCAGCGGCTACGGCGCCACCACGCTGCCCGCGGACCCCGACGGAGTGGTGCGCGGCGTGCCCCACCTCGTCGCCTACAGCCCGCGCGGTGGCGAGCGCTACGTCCTGCCCTCGCTGCCCCTGGCCGCCGCCATGCGGCTCGCGGGCACGCAGAAGCTGCGGTACGCGGACGGGCGCCTCTTCATCGGGGACACGTACTCCGTGCCCATGGACGCGGCCGGCTACAGCCTGCTGCGCTGGGAGGCCGCGTCCGCCACCCGCGGCGCGCGCGGCCCGCTCGCCCGCTCCATCCGCGCGTGGAACGTGCTGCTCAACCTCTTCGACTCGCAGGAGGCGCGGCCCGTCCGCTTCGACCACGACCTGGAAGGCCGCGCCGTCATCCTCACCAACACCAGCAGCTACGCCCCCGAGCGCCGGGTGACGCCCATCGGGCCGGGCATCGCCAACGGCGCCGTGCTGGGCCAGGCGCTCGCCAACATCCTCGCGTCGAACGGCATCACCCGCGCGCCGCCGAAGGTGGACATGCTCGCCACCATGGGGCTCGCGTTCATTGGCGCGTTCCTGGCGCTGTCGTTCAGCTGGCTCCTGCGCTCCGTGGGCGGGGCCTTCCTCTTCGTCTGCGTGGCGGTGGCGGCCGGGGCGGGCTACGTGGGCGCGGCGGGCTACGTCTTCGTCCATGAACAGGTGTGGATCGCCGTCGCGGGACCGCTGTGGTCCGGCGGGCTCGCGTTCCTGGTGACGACCCTCTACGCCTTCCGCACCGAGCAGGACGTGCGCGAGTTCGTGCACAGCGCGCTGGGCCGCTACGTGAGCCCGGACGTGGCGCGGCTGGTGGCGCGCGACGTGAGCCTGATGAAGCCGGAGCGCCGGCAGATGACCGTGTACCTCTGCGATATCGAGGGCTTCACGCGCCTGTCGCAGGCGCTGCCGCCGGAGCAGTTGGTGCCGCTGCTCAACACCTTCCTCACGGAGATGACCGCCGTGGTGCGCGCCACGGCGGGGCAGGTGGACAAGTACATCGGCGACTCGGTGATGGCCTTCTGGGGCGCGCCCGTGCGCACGGACCGCCACGCGCACCTGGCCTGTGAGGCGGCGCTGAAGCTCCACGCGGCGCTCGCGCAGAAACAGCCCCTCTGGGAGAAGCAGTTCGGGCACCGGCTGTCGGTGCGCGCCGGCATCGACACGGGCGACCTGCTGGTGGGCGACATGGGCAGCGAGCTCAAGTCCAACTACACCGTCATGGGCGACGCGGTGGGCATGGCCGGCCGGCTGGAGGCGGCCAACAAGCAGTACGGCACCCAGGTGCTGGTGGGGCACGCCACCGCGCAGCTCGCCAGCGACGCGTACGTCTTCCGCGAGGTGGACCGCGTGCTCCTCGCGGACCGCCCCCAGCCCGTGCGCGTGCACGAGCTGCTGGGCCGGCGGGGTGAGTTCTCCCCGGAGAAGCAGGCGGGCATCGCCCTCTACGAGAAGGCCCTCACCGCCTACTACGGGCGCGACTTCATCGTGGCCCAGGAGCTGTTCCGCCGCTGCGGCGTGGAGCACGGCGACCCGGTGGCCCGTGTCTACGTCGAGCGCTGCCAGCGCCTCATCCAGACGCCTCCGCCCGAGGACTGGGACGGCGTCATCCGCTGGGGCCGGCGCAGCACGGATGCGCGCTGAGCGGCCCGTCAGGGCTGCGTGTCGACCCTCAGGGGCACACCGAAGCGCGTGGTGAAGAACTGGAGGAGGTGGGCGTGCTCGAAGGCGATCTCCTCCGGGCGCTCCGTGAGGTGCGCGTGCTCGGGGATGATCATCAGGGTCGCGTCCTGGCCCCGGGCCCGGAGCTTGCGCACGAAGACGTCCGCGTCCGACAGCGACACCTTGGGGTCCCTCGCGCCCAGCATCAGGGCGATGGGCGCCTCCACCCGGTCCACCCAGGTCACGGGGGAGATGGCGCGAAGCAGCTCCGCGTCCCGCTCCGGGTCGCCGTACTCCTCGGCTCGGGTGCGGCGCAGCTCCGGCGCCAGCTGCGAGAGGAAGGAGCCCAGGTCCGTCTTGGCCGCGAGGGCAAAGCCCGCATCGTAGCTGCCCGCGAAGCGCGTCATGCCCACCAGCGTCTGGTTGCCTCCGTAGCTCCACCCGAGGATGCCCAGCCTGGGGGCCACGCCATCACGGGTGAAGCGCTGGCGCAGGCAGCGGCTGGCGGCCTCCAGGTCCGTGGCGGCGGCCACGCGCAGGGGCCCGTTGTCCGCGCGGGCCCAGTCCACGGAGCATTTGGTGCCCCGCACCGCGGGCTCCGCGAAGATGAAGCCCGCGCGCAGGAAGAACTCCGGGCGCCAGTGGTAGTCCGGCGTGGGACAGGCCGTTGTGTAGAAGGCGAGCACGGGACACGCGCGCTCCCGGCACGCGGGCGGCACCCGCACCTGGATCCGGAAACGGACGTCGCCGTTGTCACACGACAGGTCCTCCGCGGGGGCCGCGCTCCAGCGCAGGCGCTGCCCGGAGTCCGCGAGGAGGGCCGCCAGGGTGGACGTCAGCGCCGCGTCGGGTTCGACGCGGGGATGGCGCGCCAGCAACTCCTCGCGGGAATCCCCGTCCCGGACGAGCGCCGTGCCCACGACGCGGGGGCTGTCCGCATCCGGATGCGCGCCGAGCACCTTCGAGGGCACCGGCGCCACGGGCCGCGAACACCCGCCGAGCATCAGCAGGCCCACGAGCGCCGGCAGCAAGAGGGGCGCAGGGGATGCGCGAAGCACGGTCTACCTCCTGAACGTCAGTCGTCGTCGCCAGAGTCCGGCTGGCCGAACAGCTCGCGCACCGGCGCGTCGTCCTGGATGTGCTCGGCCACCACGCGGCGCATCTTCTCCGCCGTCATCCCGGAGTAGTAGACCTCTCCAGGCCACCCCATGAGCTGGTAGTCCTCTGGGGACAGCGGGTCGCGCTTGCGGCCCGTGTCCTCGCGCACCACCACGTTGGGCCCCATGTGGCAGAAGCCGTAGCAGCCGCCCCGGTACAGCTCGCAGCGGGCCTGCAGGCCCTTCTCCGCCAGCGCCTCGCGCGCCGCCACGTGCACCGCGTCCGAGCCGCCCGCGCGGCAGCTGGAGCCCTTGCACACCGACATCCGGTAGCGCTTCACGGCGGGGCTCCCCGTGCCAGGCCGGCACCATGCGCATTGAAGAGGTGCAGCATCACCACATGCCCCCAGAAAAGGCTTCGGCCCGCCCTTCCCGATACGGCGGGAAGGAGGCGGGCCGGGATGCGTGCGAAGGGGCGGCGCACGGCCCGCCCCTCGCGGTGCGAAACAAAGGACTACTTGATGAACTTCGTCACCTGGATGGGACCCTGCTGGGTCACCACCGCGTGCCCGGCGCCCGCCTTGGCGTGGCCGTGGCCCGCGCCCAGCTGCTTGGCGTGGCCGTGGCCGTGGTCCGCGTGTCCCTCGCCGATGCGCGTGTGCGCTTCCTTGTGGACGTGGTGCGGCTCCGAGGAGCTGTCGCGCTTGTTCCACGGGTCGGACGGGTGCGACACCGGCGGGCCCTTGAGCAGCTTCGGGATGTCGTAGACGAAGTTCTGCCGGTTGTACTCGGACGGCGTGTGCATGTACGTGTCCATGCGGATGGCGTCCTTGGGGCACGCCTCCACGCACAGGCCGCACACGATGCAGCGCAGCTCGTCGATGACGAACTGGGTGGGGTACTTCTCGATGACCGCCGACTCGGAGTCGGTGGACGCCTGCTCGTACTCACCCGCCTCGATGTAGATGCACTGCGCGGGGCAGATGGTCGCGCACATGTAGCAGGCCACGCAGCGCGGCTTGCCGTCGTCACGCGGCACCAGCCGGTGCAGGCCACGGTAGCCCTCCGGATAGATGGGCTTCTCTTCCGGGTACTCCACCGTGGTCATCAGGCTCGTGCCCGTGCGGTCCACCACCTGGGGGTTGGTGTCGCGCGTGCCGAACATGTTGCGGAAGAAGTGCTTGGTCGTGATGGCCAGACCGCGCAGCAGCTCCGGGATGTACATCCGCTCGCGGATGTCCGTGCGCGGATCCTGGGAAGCATTGAACGCCATGGTGTCTTGTCTCGCTTCCGGACCGCGCTAGTGCGCGCCCGCCGGGGAGTGGGAGTGGGGGTCCGCGTGCGCCGGCAGACCGTGCGCATCGCTTCCGTGGCCGTGAGCGTCGTGGCCATGGCCGTGCGCCGTGTCATGCGCCCCGGCCGCCTTGGCGCCCGGGGTCAGCGTCAGGGCCAGCACGAAGCCGATCTCCAGGAGGCCCACCACGCCCAGCGCGCGGAGGGACGGATCCCACAGCACCAGCGCGCCGCTGATGAACACGTTGGCCAGGCCCACGGGCAGGAGGATCTTCCAGCCCAGGTTCTGGATCTGATCGTAGCGGAAGCGCGGGAAGGTCCAGCGGATCACCAGCTGCACCCAGATGAGCAGGATGACCTTGATCCAGAACACCGTGCCCAGGAGCGTGCCGTACACCCAGCCGTGCTCCTGGAAGAAGGGCTGCGCCGCCAGCCACTCGCCGCCGAAGGGCAGGTGGTGCCCGCCGAAGAAGAGCGACGTCGTCACGCCGGCCAGCACCACGACCTCCACGAACTCGGAGATCATGAACATGCCGAACTTCATGCCGGAGTACTCCACGAAGTAGCCGATGATTTCGGACTCGCCTTCCGGAGCGTCGAACGGGGCGCGCTTGGTCTCCGCGAAGGACGCCACGAAGAAGGCGATGAAGCCCAGGGGCTGGATGAAGATGCCCCACGCCGGCAGGCCCAGGTCGAAGCCGCCGTCCGTGCGCCACAGGTACTTCGCCTGACCGGTGCCGGACACGAGCGCGTTGCCCACGTCACCCACCAGCGTGGGCAGCTGCACGGAGGAGAAGGCCAGGAACAGGCCCACCAGCGACAGGCCCAGCGCCACTTCGTAGGAGATCATCTGCGCGGAGGCGCGCACGCCGCCCAGCAGCGCGAACTTGTTGTTGGAGGCCCAGCCGGCCAGCGACGTGCCGTAGACGGCGAGCGACGCGATGGCGAGCAGGTACAGCATGCCGAAGTCCGGCGTGGCGACGACCATGTCCACCGTCTTGCCGAACACGTTCACCGTGGGGCCGGCCGGCACCACCGCGAACAGCGCGAACACCGGCGCGAAGGCGAGGATGGGGCCCAGGTTGAACAGGAAGCGGTTGGCGGTGCCGGGGACGAAGTCCTCCTTGGTCAGCATCTTCAGCACGTCCGTGAGGATGTGCGGGAGGCCGCCCAGGGAGCGGTTGGACAGGCCCGGCAGGGCGATGCGCGCGCGGTTGGGACCCACGCGGTCCTGCATGAACGCGGACCACTTGCGCTCCGCGATCGTGAGCAGCGTCGCGGTGATCATCACGAAGACGAGCATCAGGAAGAGGATGTTCGTCAGGCGGCTGGCACCCTCGAAGAGGTACTCCTCCGCCAGGTAGCCCACCAGATACGCCGAGGCCACTCCGCCAGCGATGGCGAAGACGATGAAGGCCATGGCGAACAGCATGGTCAGGATACGGCTCATGGTCAGATGCCCCTCACGCGCGGCGCGCCGAACTCACGGTAGCCCGGCGGACGGCCGTCGGCACTCGACGGCAGCGGATTGATGCCCGGCTTCTCCCGGTCCGGCGGAGAGGCCTTGTCCCAGTTGAACTCGGCGAACTCGGACACCTGCCCCGAGAGCGCCCGCCACACGTCGCGCGCGGAGGCCGCGGCGGACTCGCCGCCCAGCTCGCGCGTCAGCTCCGTGGCCCACTTCCAGTGCGGCACCGCGTCCCCCTTGGAGGGGTACGCCTTGCGGAAGCGCTGGGTGATGCCGTCCTGTTGGGTGAACGTGCCCTCGTCCTCGATGTGCGCGGAGGCGGGCAAGAGCACCGTGGCCTGCGCCGTCACCGGGGACTCGTTCTGCGCCTGGGCGACGAACACCTCCAGCGACGCGACCACTTCCGCGAACGCGGCCGCGTCCGTGGGGACCTCCGTGCCCAGCGCGTAGAGCGCCTTCACCTGTCCGGCCTTGATGGCGGGGGTGAGCTCCTCGAAGCCCTTGAGCGACAGCCCCAGGCCCTTGGCGATGAGCGCCAGGCCCTGGCGGTTGGGGTTCTTGTCCGCCGTCATCAGGTAGTGGTCCGCCTTGCCCTGCGGACGGCCACCGACGAACACGGACGTCACGCCCAGCACCGTCTTGGCGAACGTCAGGCCCGCGAGCAGGTCCTCGTTGGACGCGAGCGGCGAGGCCAGCACCGCGAGCTGCTTGGAGCCCGCGAGCGGCTTGAGCGCCTTGGCCGCGCCGAGCGCGGCGTCCTTGCGCGTGAGCACCGGCTGCACCGTGCCGGGGGCCTGCAGGCCGCGGCCCACGCGGGCGGACAGCACGCGGCCCACGTTCAGGTCCTTGTACGACAGGCGGCCCTGGTCGCACATCCAGCTCTTGTTGATGGCCTCGTTCTCACGCGGGCGGTAGCGGTAGGTGTCCTGGGACATCCAGTCCGCGGAGATGGTGCAGCCGCGCGAGCAGCCCGTGCAGACGGACGGCGTGGCGGACAGGAACCAGGAGCGCGCCTTGAAGCGGAAGTCGCGGGAGAGCAGCGCGCCCACCGGGCACACGTCCACGGTGTTCAGCGAGTAGTTGCTGTCCAGCTCGTTGCCCGGGAAGACGTCGATGCGCTCGTGGCTGCCACGGCCGAAGACGCCCAGCTGCGGCTCCTTCGGGATCTCATTCATGAAGCGGACGCAGCGCGTGCAGATGATGCAGCGCTCCTGATCGAGCACGACGCGGGGCCCCAGCACCTTGCGCTTGTGCTTGAGGGCCTTGGTGCCCTCCAGACGCGAGGGCTTGTAGTCGTACTTCATGTAGTAGTCCTGCAGCTTGCACTCACCGGCCTGGTCGCAGATGGAGCAGTCGACCGGGTGGTTCAAGAGCAGGAACTCCATCACCGCGCGCTGCTGCTCCTTGACCTTGGGGGTCGTGGTCTTGATGACCTGACCCTCGGCCATGGGCGTCTGGCAGGCGGGGACGAGCTTGGGCGCGTTGGACGCCTCAATCAGACAGATGCGGCAGTTGGCCGCGATGGAGAGGCGCGGGTGGTAGCAGTAGTAGGGGATCTCCGAGCCGACCGACTTGGCCGCCTCGATCATGTTGGTCCCCGGCTTCACCACGACTTCGCGCCCGTCGATGACCGCCGTCACGAAGCCCGGGTTCTTGGGCTGCGGCTTGGGCGGAGGGCCGCCGGCCGGAGGCGCCGCCGGCTTGGGCGGAGGCGTGCCGGTGGGGCCGCTGGCGGCCGCGGGCGGATTGTCCAGCTTCGCGCCGGCGGGCGGGTTGGACGGCTCCGAGCCAACCTTGGCCGCGGGCGTGTCGGTGGGCGCGCCCTTGGGGGGCGTCTGCGCGTCACCGGTGGGCTTCTTCGTGTCGTTGTCGCTCACTGCTCGACCTCGCCGCCGATCATGTTGATGGTGTCAAAGGTGGGAACGAGGTCCGCGAGCATCTTGCCCTGGATGATGTGCGGCAGCGCCGACAGCACCGGGAAGCCCGGGGCGCGCACGTGGACCTTGTACGGACGGCCGCGGCCGTCGCTCACCAGGTACCAGCCCAGCTCGCCGTTGGACGCTTCCGTCGCGTCGTAGACTTCACCGGGGGGGACCTGGATGCCCTCCATCACCAGCTTGAAGTGCGCCATCACGCCTTCGATGGTGCCGTACACCTCCGGCTTGGGCGGCAGCGCGATGCGCCAGTCGTCCACGATGATGGGGCCCGCGGGGATGGTGTCCAGGGCCTGGCGGATGATCTTGATGGACTGCCGCATCTCCTCCAGGCGCACGAGGTAGCGGTCGTAGTTGTCGCCGTGCTCGCCCACCACCACCTCGAAGTCGAAGCGGTCGTAGACCCAGTACGGCTGCACCTTGCGCAGGTCGTGGTCCACGCCGCACGCGCGCAGCGCGGGGCCCGTCCACCCGTAGTCGATGGCGTCCTCGGCGGTGATGACGCCGGTGCCCTTGGTGCGGTCCACGAAGATGCGGTTGCGCGTGAGCAGCCCGTCCATCTCCACGAGCAGCTCTTCGGTGCGGTCCAGCGTCTTCTTGACCTTCTCCGACCAGCCTTCCGGCAGGTCGCGGTTCATGCCGCCCACGCGGCCGAAGCTGGTGGTGAGGCGCGCGCCGGTGAGCTCCGTGACGCGGTCCTGGATGAGCTCGCGGGCCTCCATGCCGTAGAGGAACGGCGCGAAGCCGCCCATCTCCAGGCCGGTGGCGCCCACGCACGTCAGGTGGTCCGTGAGCCGGTGCAGCTCGCTGCCGATGACGCGGATGTACTGGGCGCGCTCCGGGATCTCCAGGCCGATGAGCTTCTCCACGGCGTTGAGGAACCCGAAGTTGTTCATCATCGCGGACAGGTAGTTGAGCCGGTCCGTGTACGGCAGGCACTGCGTCCAGGTGACGTTCTCGCAGCTCTTCTGGAAGCCGCGGTGGAGGAAGCCGATCTCCGGGTCGATCTTGACGATGGTCTCACCCTCGAGCTCCACCTTCAGCCGCACGGTGCCGTGCGTGGCCGGGTGGGAGGGGCCCATGTTGATGACCATGTTCTTCGTCTGGAAGTGAGACTCCAGCTCCGACTCCTCGTGGGCGAACCCATCGGTGTCGGGGTTGTGGGGCTTCTGCGCGTCGGTGTTGTGGCTGTCGGCCATGGTGAGGTCTCGATCAGGCGATGCCGCTGGTGCCGGGGCCGCGGAAGATGTCCTTGATGGGGCGCTCGGGGATCAGCGGCTGGCGGTCGCGCAGCGCGTAGTCCTTGCGCAGGGGGTGACCCTGGAACTCCTCGTACAGGAGGATGCGGCGCAGGTCCGGGTGGTCGGTGAAGCGGATGCCGTAGAAGTCGAACACCAGCCGCTCCCACCAGTTGGCGCCGCGGTACAGCGGCGTGAGGGAGGGCAGCTCCGGGCGGGTCTCGGTCACGCGCACCTTCAGGCGCACGTGCTCCTTCCGCTTGAGCGAATAGAGGAAGTAGACGACCTCGAAGCGCGGATCACTCTCCGCCAGGTGCAGGCGATCCACGGCGTCCGCGGAGCCGAACAGCTTGAAGTCCAGCTCGGGGTCCATCTTCAGGAAGGTGGCGACCTTCGGCAGCCACTCCGCATGAATGACGGCCCAGGCTCCGCCAGCGCGGTCGACATAGCGCTCCGCGACCGCTTCGGGGAACTGGGCGGCGACCCGGTCCAACGCGAAAATGCTCAAGGGGGGCCTCGATCTACGACAGAGGAAACCGCGGCTTTATAAGGACCGTTCGCGTGAGGCGTCAACGTAAACCCTCAACCGTGTAGGCCACTTAGGTGGTCCAGCAGCCCGCGTCGCGATCCACCCCCTGCCTGCCTGGGCGCGGCGGGTGGAAGGGCTCAGGCGGCCACGTCCGGACCCAGCCCCGGGGCGCCCTCGGCGGGCTCGGGGATGAAGGTCACCACCGGCTGGCTCTTGCCGGGCACGAGCGCGGTGGGGGCCGGGGCCCAGCGGAAGGTGTCACCCGCCCGCTCCCGGGTCGCCTGGGAGACGAGCACCGGCACCCCGAAGCCCTTGGTCAGCCGCTCGATGCGGTTGGCCAGGTTCACCGTGTCGCCAATGGCCGTGTACTCCAGGCGCCGGAACGGCGATCCGATGTTGCCCAGCACCACCGGCCCCGTATGCACGCCCACGCCCATGCGCAGGCCGGGCTCCCCCCGGGCGGCGCGCTCGGCGTTGACGGCCTCCAGTTCGCGCACCATGTCCAGCGCGCACCGGGTGGCGCTGCGGGCATGCCAGGCGTCCGGCAGCGGGGCGCCGAAGTACACCATCAGTGCGTCCCCGATGAACTTGTCGAGCGTCCCGCCGTGGCGGAACACCACCTCCACCATGCGGCCGTAGTACTCGTTGAGGATGGTGACCACCTGCTCGGGTGGCAGCCGTTCGCTCAGGGCGGTGAAGTCGCGCACGTCCGCGAAGAGGACGGACACCTCGCGCAGCTCCGGGGCGGGGGAGTCGCGGTCCTGGAGGCGCTCGGCGACGGCGGGGGAGAAGTAGCGGCCCAGCCGCGCGCGCTGGAGCTCCTCCTGGGTGACCGCGGCGGACAGGAAGCGGATGCGCTGGAGGAGCCGGGAGGCCCCCGCGGCCGTCATGGCCAGCATCACCGCGCTTGCCACCTGCGCGCCCCCGCCGATGGAGGCCTGCCGCTGGAGCTCCGCCTCCGCGAGGATGGCGATGACCGTGACGAGCAGGGTGACGGGCCGCCGGAGGCTCAGCGCGGACAGCAGCACCAGCGCCGCGAAGACGCCCAGCGTGAAGCCGGCCACACCGCCTGGAGACGGGGACACCGGCAGCGCCAGGTGCTGGAGCCAGTACACGGCGGGCACGTCCACGAACGCGACGGACAGCGACGCCCAGCGGGCGATGCGCGCGGAGGCCGTCACCGCCACGGCCACGAGGGTGGTGCACACCAGGTACAGCGCGAACGGCGCCAGGTAGATGTCCCAGTCGTGCAGCCCGCGCACGCGGCCCAGGTACACGGCCATGGAGAACAGCACGCCCACCGCGCCCAGCCGGACCCACGCCAGGTGCCGTCCATTGGACTGGCGTTCCCCGTCGAGCGCGCGCCGGACGGACTCCTGCAGGCTGTCGCTGGGCGTGGCGCTGGATGACATGGGAGTGGCCCCCGGGCCGCGGGAGGCATCGGTCAGGAACAGTGAAGCTGCCATCTTGCACCGGCAGTGCGTGCCATGCACGTCAGGGGCTCCCCGAAAGCCCGGTAGAACACAGAGTTGGCGCGAGGACGCCTGGACGGAGTAGAGGCTGAGGGCATGTCCGTGCGGTCCGTCGCCTCCTTCCTCCGTGCCGCGTTGGGGCGCCTGGCCCTGGGCGCCCTGCTGGGGTTGCTGCTCTTCGCTGGCGAGACGGTCTGGCTGCTCAAGGCGGGCGTGGTGGGCGTGGACATCCCGCTGGACGGCCCCTACGCGGCGTTGGCGGCGGCGGTCCGGCCCCTGTTGCCCGGCGTCATCCTGCGCGTGGCCTCCGTGTACGCGGTGGCGGGCGGTCTGCTGGGGCTCGCCGCGGCGCTGCTGGCCTCCGCCTGGACGCGGCGGGGTGGGTGGGTGTCGCTGGCGTGGATGGTGCCTCACTGGATGGGGCTGCTGCTGTTCTGGGCCTGGGACCGGGCGCTGGCGCGGCCCGCCCTCTTCGACGACCTGCCGGCGGTGCGGCCGGTGCTGGCGTGGCTGGTGGATCACGGCGAGCCGTGGCAGGCGCGCGCGGCGGCCGGGGCGTGGGTGGCGGTCCATCTGGCCGTGCTGGCGTGGCGAGGTGCACGGGGGCTGCGGCGGTTCGTGGCCTCCGGCGGCCCGGCGCCCCTCCGTGCGGAGCGCGCCGCGTGGATGGTGGTGGCAGGCGTCGTCGGGGTGCTGGCGGTGGTGGTGACGGTGCGCCGTGTGGGGCCTTCCGTCCGGCAGCCGCTGGTGGTGCTCATTGGCATCGACGCGTTCCGGCCGGACCGGCTGGGCGCGACGGGGCGTGGTGTCGCGCCCCAGGTGGAGCGCTTCCTCCAGGACGCCACGCTCTTCACCCGGGCCTACACGCCCGTGGCGCAGACGGAGCCCGCGTGGCGCTCGCTGCTCACCGCGCGCTGGCCGTACCGCACGGGCGTGCGCTACCCGCTGACGCCCGACGCGCGGCTCGTGCTGGCGCCCACCTTCGCGCAGCGCTTCGCGGACGCGGGGTGGCGCACGGTGTTCGCCACGGACTGCTCGCGCTTCCACTTCGAGGGCCCGGCCTCCGGCTTCGCCACGCGCTGGCAGCCTCCGCGCGGCGCCATCAACTTCGCTCTGGAGAAGTTGCGCTACCGGGCGCTGGGCCTGTTCGCGGACAACCCGGCCGGCGCCGCGTGGGTGCCCGAGTTCATCGACAACCGCGCGCTGGCCGGCATCCATGACCCCATGGGCTATGCCCGGCGGCTGTCGGACGGGCTCGTGGCGGAGGCGGGGGAGGGGCCGCTGCTCTTCGCCTTCCACGCCACGGCGGCCCACTTCCCGGGCGACCCGGTGTACCCGTTCTACCGCCGCTACGTGTCCTCCTCCGAGCCGCTGGAGCGCAGGCTGCGCATGCACTTCGCGCCGGTGACGCCGGGGGCGAAGGGGGCGTGGAACCGCGCGGGCGCGGAAGGGCTCTACGACGAGCTGCTCGCGCAGGCGGATGCGCAGGTGGGGGCGCTGCTGGACGCGCTGCGGGCCTCCGGGCGCTACGACGACGCGCTCATCGTGCTGATGTCCGACCACGGCGAGAGCTTCCACGCGGACCGGCCGGACCTGGCGGGCGCGACGTCCGTGCATGGCGCCCGGCTGGGCGACGAGGAGAACCGCATCCTGCTCGCGGTGAAGCTGCCCGGCGGCCGTGGCGCGGGCCCCGCGCAGGTGGACGCGCTGGCGCGGCTGGTGGACGTGGGCCCCACGCTGCTGGAACTGTCCGGCCTGTCCTCGCTGCCGGAGTCGGACGGGGCGTCGCTCGGGCCGCTGTTGCGCGGCGAGGGGCGTCCGCTCACGCCGCTGTACGCGGAGACGGGCTACACGCACGTGGTTCCGGAGGTGTTCGACCCCGGTCACTGGCCGGGCGCGCCGCGCACCTTCGACGCGTACCGCCTGCGCCCGGACGGGGTGGTGGAGATGGGCGACGACGCGGGCACGGCGGTGCTGCGCGAGAAGGACACCGGCGCCTTCGACGGCGAGCGCTGGGTGGTGGACCGGCCGCAGGCGGACGGCACCGTGCGCCGCACCTGCACGGGCGACTGTGAAGGGGCGGACGCGCGAGCGCTGGCGGACTGGCTGGACGACGCGACGGAGCGCGCACCGGAGTCCGCCTCACGTAGAGTCGCCGGCCATGTCGACGACCGAAACGACTCGCGGCCTCCAGGAAACGTACGCCCCCCACAACGCCTGCTTCGGGTGTGGCCCGGCCAACCCCAAGGGGCTGCGCATCCGCAGCCGCGTGGAGGGTGACCTCGTCGTCGCGGACTGGACGCCGGAGGAGCACCACCAGGCGTTCCCGGGCGTGCTCAACGGCGGCATCATTGGCGCGCTGCTGGACTGCCACTGCAACTGGACGGCGGCGTACCACCTGATGAAGGCGCAGGGCGCGGCCACCCCGCCGTGCACCGTCACCGCCGACTACACCATCGTGCTCAAGCGCCCCACGCCCATGGGCCCCGTGCACCTGTCCGCGAAGCCCGTGTCGATTGAAGGCGACCGCGTCGTCGTGGAGGGCACCCTCACCGGGGAGAACGGCAAGGTCACGGCCACCTGCCGCGGCACCTTCGTCGCCGTGAAGGAAGGCCACCCCGCGTACCACCGCTGGTAGGTCCCAGGAACGCCTCGGGCCCCGTCACCGGCCTCTTCGTGAGAGGCGGCGCGGGGCCCGTGGGGGACAGCGAGAGCGGTGTGACTACTTGCCGGCGGCGAGCATGCGGGCGTGGTGCGCCGCGGTCTCGTTGGGCTCGCCGGGGTCACGCAGCCGGTGCACCTGGTTGCCGATCTTGTCCTGCAGCAGCATCAGGCCGTCCAGCACCTGCTCCGGACGCGGCGGGCAGCCGGGGATGTAGACGTCCACCGGGATGATGCGGTCGATGCCCTGGAGCACCGCGTAGTTGTCGTAGAAGCCGCCCGAGGACGCGCACACGCCGAAGGACACGACCCACTTGGGCTCGGTCATCTGCTCGTAGACGCGCTTGAGGATGGGGGCCTGCTTCAGGTTGATGGTGCCCACCACCATCAGCAGGTCCGCCTGGCGCGGCGAGAAGCGCGGGAACTCCGCGCCGAAGCGCGAGATGTCGTGGCGGCTGGCGGCCACGGACATGTACTCCATGCCGCAGCACGCGGTGGCGTACGGGTAGGTGAACAGCGAGTACTTGCGGGCCCAGCCCAGGCCCTTGGACACCAGCTTCTGGAAGAAGCCCATGGCTTCGTCCCGGCGGGTGGTCATGATCGGCGCGATGTCGGTATCAGCCATGGCGTAGTCTCAGCTCTCCCAGTCGAGAGCGCCCTTCTTCCAGACATAGATAAGGCCCACGACCAGGGTCGACGCGAAAACCAGCATCTCCACGTAGCCGAACCAGCCGAGCGCCTGGAAGTTCACCGCCCAGGGGTACAGGAACACCGCTTCCACGTCGAACACGATGAAGAGCAGCGCGATGACGTAGAACTTCACGGCGAAGCGCTGGCGAGCGGGACCGCTCGACTCGGAGCCTGCTTCGAAGGGGGCCGACTTGGTGCTGCTCGGGCGCTTGGGGCCCAGCCGGGTGGTGACCTGGGGGATGATCATCCCCATGACACCGGCCAGCAGGAGCACCACCGCCATCGGCAGGTACGGGGCGAGGGGTGTAGTCATCGGGCGCGGACCCTAACGACACCGCTGGCGTCGTGTCAAAGGGAAACACCCCCCGCGCCGGGCCCGCCAACCCCTTGAGATGACGGCTGAAACCGCGCCGCCCGGACGCCTGCCTCCGGACGGGCGGTGGATCAGCGGGCCCCCCTGTCCGCCCCTCCGCCCCCGGGCCTGGACCGGGGCCGGTTTGACGCTGTGGGGAGCCCACGCCTAGCGTCAGCGGGCTGTCCTTTCTGCGCTCATCGCCTGGGGAGTCGTCGACATGTGGGGCCGGCTGACCTTGCGGATGCAGGTGGCGATCGCGGTGCTGCTTCCGTGCCTCGCGGTGGTGTTCTTCACCGGGGTGTACTTCCCCGCGCGGCAGAAGGCGGCGGGCCTGGAGGTGCTCGCCGGCAGGGCCGTGACGCTGGGGACCCTGGTGGTGCGGCACCCCTCGCTCGCGCTGCCGGAGACCGCGCCGGATGCCCGCGCGCGGCGCGACGAGGTCTTCAACCAGGTGCAGTCCGGCGGCTTCACGCTGATGTTCCAGGAGCTGACCCGCAACGGCACGGTGGTGGCCGTGCGCGGCGAGGTGCCGAAAGGGGACACCGAGCCGAAGGAGCCCACGCCGGGGACGTGCACGGTGGCGCGGGGCACGGAGCAGGTCGTGGTGCGCTGCGAGAGCGATGGCCTCGTGTACCGCGCGGGCTTCGGCACCCACGAGGTGAAGGCGGCGCTGGCGGCGACGGAGGGCTATTCGCTCATGGGCTACCTGGGCGCCGCGGTGCTGGGCCTGGGGTTGGCCGTCATCATCAGCCGCGCCATCGCGGACCCCGTGTCGCGCGTCACGCAGGTGGCGCGCGAGGTGGCCCGGGGCGACGTGTTCCGGGGCGAGCTGGACGTGTCTGCCGCCGGCGAGGTGCGGCAGATGGCCACCTCCTTCAACGAGATGCTGGGCACGCTGCGCACCACGGTGATGGAGCTCGTCACGCGCACCGAGCAGCTGTCCAGCGCGTCGCGTGGCCTCATGGGCGCCTCCGCGGATCAGGAGCACGTCATCAGCCAGCAGGCCGCGTACGCGCAGCAGATCGCCGCCACGTTCGAGGAGCTCTCCCGCACCGCCGAGCAGATCTCCTCGTCCACGGAGGTGGTGGAGTCCAGCGCGCGGCGCACCCATGACGCGGTGGCGGAGGCGATGGCGGTGGTGGCGCAGGTGGTGGGCGGCATCAACGACATCCGCACGGAGTCCAAGGGCGTGGCGGACGCCATCGTGGGGCTGAACAAGGACCTGCAGCAGGTCTCCAAGATCGCCCAGGTCATCAACCAGGTGGCGGAGCGAAGCGACCTCCTGGCGCTCAACGCGGCGCTGGAGGGCACCAAGGCCGGCGACGTGGGCCGGGGCTTCTCACTGGTGGCCGCGGAGATGCGCAAGCTGGCGGAGAACGTGTCCGTGTCCGCGCGCGACATCGCCCGCATCGTGGAGAAGGTGCAGGACTCCGGCGAGGAGGCCGCGTCCAAGGCCCGCGTGGGCATGGCGACGAGCGACCGGGGCGTGGAGGTGGCCGAGCAGGCCTCCGCCGTCTTCCTGCGCATCGTGGAGCTGGCGCGCGGCACCAGCGAGGCGGCGCGGCAGATCACCATCGCCACCCGCCAGCAGCGTCAGTCCAGCGAGCAGGCGGTGCAGGGCGCTCGCAACGTGGCGGACCTGGTGAAGCAGGGCGTGGACGCCACCGGCCGCACCACCCGCATCGCCCAGGACCTCCAGGCCGTGGCGGAAGGCCTCACCGCGGTGACGAGCCGCTTCAAGGCCCAGCCCCGGCCGTAGTCAGACGGGCCGGGACGACGGCGCGCGGGCGCGCAGCTTCTGGAACAGCTCCGGGGACATGGCCGCGACGCCCAGGCGGTGGTCGGGCGCCACCGCCTCGCCGTGGAAGTCGCTGCCGAAGGTGGGCACCAGGTCGAACTCCGCCGCGAGCGCCAGGTACTTCTGCCGCACCGAGGGGTTGTGGTCCACGCCGAGGATCTCCAGGCCGGAGAGCCCCGCCTTCGCCAGCGCTTGGATCTCCGGGCGCTCCATCTTGGAGGAGCCGGGGTGGGCGAGCGTCGCGGTGCCGCCCGCGTTGCGGATGAGCCGGATGGCCTCCGCGCCGTCCAGCTTGAAGCGCTCCACCCACGCCGCGCGGCCCGTGCCCAGGAAGCGGTCGAACGCGGCCTTCACGTCCATGCACCAGCCCTGATCCACCAGCACCCGCGCCAGGTGGGGCCGCCCCAGCTGCGCGTCCCCGGCCACCTTGCGCACCTGCTCCATGCGCACCGGGAAGCCCAGCTCCCGCAGGCGGGCCACCATGGCCTCCATGCGGTGGGTGCGCTCGTCGCGCAGCCGGTCCGCGAAGCGCGCGAGGTCCGGGTCCTCCGGGCGCAGGAAGTGGCCCAGGATGTGGGCCTCCTTGCCATACACGAAGGCGGACAGCTCGATGCCGGGCACCAGCTCCAGGCCATGCGCCGCGGCGGCCGCCTTCGCCTCGTGGAGCCCCGCAACCGTGTCGTGGTCCGTCACGGCCAGGACGGTGACGCCCGCGGCGGCGGCTCGCGCCACCAGCTCCGAGGGCGGGTACTGGCCGTCACTGGCGGTGGTGTGCGAATGCAGGTCGATCACGGCGGTGGAACCCTCCGGAGGGCGGCGAGGCGGGCACTCTTACGCCATGTCCCCATGGGAAGGGGCCTGAAGAGCGGGCCCTGTGTGAATCCGCACGGCGGGCGGTTTGTTCCTGTCCGGTGGAGGCCCTCGGGGATGGCGGGGCCTCTGCCAGGCCTCCCCTTGGCAGGCCGGCGGTGTTAGATCGCCGCGCCATGGCCAAGACCCAGACCCCGAAGAAGTCCACCCTTCGCGCCGCCTACGCGAACGCGCGCAAGGCGGATCCGCGCCCCATCACCGGCAAGGAGAAGCCGGCGGAGCTGCTCGCGCACGCGTTCAGCGCCTACGTGGGCCGCCAGGAGCGCACCGCGTTCGAGCTGATGCAGCAGTCCGTGCAGCAGGACGCGTCCATCTTCCTCACGCTGTCGGGCGCCATGACGCCCGCGGGCCTGCACCAGTCCTGCCTCATCCCGCTGGTGGAGAAGGGCATCATCTCCGCCATCACCACCACCGGCGCCAACCTCTACCACGACGCCCACCGCATCATCGGCCACGGCATCCGCGAGGTGAACCCCAACGCGGGCGACCTCCAGTACCGCCTGGCGCGCATCATCCGCATCTACGACCTGGGCTTCTGGGAGGAGGCGCTGCTCGACACCGACCGCCTCTTCTCCGCCATCCTCCGGCAGCCGCAGTTCCAGCGGAAGATGACCACCCCGGAGTTCCACTACCTCCTGGGCAAGGCCATCCATGGCATCGAGAAGCAACTGGGCGTGAAGCAGCCGTCGCTGTTGTCCACCTGCTACAAGCACGGAGTGCCCATCTGGGTGGGCGCGGTGCAGGACGGCTCCATCTTCCTCAACGTCGTGAAGCTGAAGCGTCTGCTCGGTGACGAGTTCAAGTTCGAGCTCGACATCAACGACGACGTCTATTCCATGGCCGCCATGCAGCACTACTGCCGCCACAACGGCAGCGGGAAGCTGGCCATCTGGATTTTGGGCGGCGGCGTGCCCAAGAACTACACGCTCCAGGGCGAGCCGCTGCTGGATCAAATCCTGAACGTCCCCACGTCGGGCTTCGACATCGACGTGCAGTTCTGCGTGGACCCGGTGGACAACGGCGCGCTGTCCAGCTGCCCGGCCGGTGAGGGCCACACCTGGGGCAAGGTGTCCGTGGAGGCGGTGGAGACGGGCTCCATGTACGTGCACTGCGACGTGACGGCGGTGTTCCCCTGGCTCACGCACGCGCTGTTCAGCGAGCCCAAGAACAAGCGCAAGCCCATGCGCCTGATGGACAAGATGGACGACGCGGTGAAGTTCCTGGACGCGGACGTCAAGAAGCGCAGCAAGTCGCTGATGAAGACGCTGGACTGGAGCGTCGACGACGCCGAGCCTTCCTCCAAGAAGGATGCGAAGGCCCACGACAGCTTCGTGCGTTAGAGCGCAGCCCTTCCAACCCAGGCTTCAAGTCCCAAGGAGACGGTGATGAGTCAGCAGCCCGCGACGGGTGTGGTGATGTCCCTGGTGAGTGCCCCCCAGCTGAAGACGCAGGTGACGCACGGTCCCTCCGGCGCGACGCTGCCCACGGAGGCGCCGAAGGACAACGGCGGCACCGGCGGCAGCTTCTCCCCCACGGACCTGGTGGCCACGGCGCTGGCGTCCTGTGTCGTGACGACCATGCACCTGGTGGCCGGCAAGGAGGGCTTCACCCTGGGCGAGGTGCGCGCGACGGTGGAGAAGCGGATGACCCCGCCGCCGCGCAAGATTGGCGAGCTGGTGATCTCCATCCTGATGCCGGCCGGACTCGTGCCGGAGCAGCGCGCCATGCTGGAGAAGATCGCCCACGAGTGTCCCGTGGCGCGCAGCCTCCACCCGGACGTGAAGGTCACGGCGTCGTTCGGCTACCCGGACTGAAGCGGCCTTGAGGGGGCTCGGCGGGCCGCCTGCCTTCCGAGCCTCACTGGCAACGTGCGTCAGGCGGCCGTCATGCCCACCCTCCTGGGTACATGAACCTGAAGCGACTGGGCATCTATCTCAACGATCACCTCTTGGGCTCCACCGTGGGCGTGGACCTCGCGAAGCGGACGGAGCGCGAGAACCGCAGCAACCCGGTGGGGCAGTACCTGGCCACGCTCATCCCGCTGATTGAACAGGATCGCGCCACGCTGCTGGCGGTGATGTCCGCGGTGGACGCGCGCGTGGATCCGCTGAAGGTGGGCGGCGCGTGGCTGACCGAGAAGTTCTCGCGCCTGAAGCTCAACGGCTCCTGGCTGCGCTACTCACCGTTGAGCCGGCTGGTGGAGCTGGAGGGCCTGTGCGTGGGCTCCCACGGACGCGTGTCCATGTGGAAGAGCCTGGCGAAGGTGGCCGCGAAGGAGCCGCGTCTGGCGCGGTTCGACTTCGCCTTCCTCGCCGAGCGCGCCGAAGGGCAGCTGGAGACGCTCCAGATGCTGCGCCTTCGCGCGACGGAGGCCGCGTTCAGCGACACCTCCGTCGAGACCGGCGAACAGGCACCCGTCCCGACGGAGGCTTGAGGCGTCAGGGGCTTCAGGTCCCCGAGGGCGTGACGGGCGCGCGCGCCCCGTTCTCGGGGCCGGGCAGCAGGCGCAGCTGGCTGGCGGAGGTGAACGTCGCGTCCACCTCCCGCTCCAGGTACGTGTAGCCGGACAGGCCGTCCTCGTAGACGCGCAGCAGGTTGCGCGACTCGTCCAGGGTGATGCGCCCCTGGCGCAGCGCCAGCTCCGTGAACTTGCGCAGCTTCGCGACGAGGTCGTCCTTGTTGTAGCTCACGTAGTTGAGCACCTCCGTCACGGTGTCCCCGGCGACGACGTGGTCGATGAGGTAGCCGCCGCCCGGCGCCAGCGACACCTGCACCGTGTGCGTGTCCCCGAAGAGGTTGTGCAGGTCGCCCAGGATCTCCTGGTACGCGCCCACCAGGAAGATGCCCAGGTAGTAGTCGTCGCTGTTGAGCGCGTGCAGCTCCAGCGCGTCCTTCACCTCGCGCTTGTCGATGAAGTGCTCGATCTTCCCGTCCGAGTCGCAGGTGATGTCCGCCAGCGTCGCGCGCCGGGTCGGCTTCTCCGCCAGGCGGTGGATGGGCATCATCGGGAAGAGCTGATCAATGGCCCACGAGTCCGGCAGCGACTGGAACACGGAGAAGTTGCAGAAGTACGTGTCCGACAGCTGCTTCTCCAGCGCCTCCAGCTCCTCCGGAATCTCCCCGGCCTCGCGCGCCACGCGCAGGATCTTGTGGCAGATGGCCCAGTAGAGGTTCTCCGCCGCCACGCGCTGCTCCAGCGACAGGTGGCCCAGGGAGAACAGCTGGAGGCTCTCCTCCTTGGCGTCCTGCGCGTCGTGGAAGGCCTCGATGACGTTCTTGTTCGTGACCTCGCGGAACGTCGAATAGAGGTTGCGCACCACGGAGGGCGCCTTCTCGTCCACCTTGTCGGGCGTCTGGGACGGGTCGAACTCGCTCGTGCCCAGCACGTCCACCACCAGCACCGCGTGGTGCGCCACGACGGCGCGGCCGGACTCGGAGACGAGCGTGGGGTGCGGCACGCCCGCGCGGTCGCACGCCTCCATCACGCCGAAGACGACGTCGTTGGCGTACTCCTCCGTCGTGTAGTTCATGGAGGAGGCGAAGTTCGTCTGGGAGCCGTCGTAGTCCACGCCCAGGCCGCCGCCCACGTCCAGGTACTTCAGGGGCGCGCCCTGGCGGGCCACCTCCACGTAGAAGCAGCCCACCTCGCGCAGCGCGTTCTTCACGTTGCGGATGTTGGAGATCTGGCTTCCCAGGTGGAAGTGGAGCAGCTCGAAGGAGGCCAGCAGCCCCGCGTCCTTCATGAAGCTGATGCAGTTCATCAGCTCCGAAGAGGACAGGCCGAACTTGGACCGGTCGCCTCCGGACGCCTCCCACTTGCCGGCGCCGCGCGTGGACAGCTTCACGCGCATGCCCAGCCGAGGGGTGATGCCGGTGCGGCGCGCCACCTCCGCGATGAGGGGCAGCTCGCTGGGCTTCTCCACCACCAGGATGACGTTGCGGCCCAGGCGTGAGTAGAAGAGCGCCGTCTCGATGTACTCCTCGTCCTTGTAGCCGTTGCAGATGACGAGCGCGTCTTCGCTGTCCAAGAGCGCCATCACCGCGAGGAGCTCCGGCTTGCTGCCAGCCTCCAGGCCGTAGGTGTGCTCCTTGCCCGCCTCGATGATGGTCTCCACCACGTAGCGGTGCTGGTTCACCTTGATGGGGTACACGCCCCGGTACAGGCCCTTGTAGCCCTGGTCCGCGATGGCCTTCTTGAACGCGCTGTTCAGGTGCACCACGCGGTGGCGCAGCACGTCCGTGAAGCGCAGGAGCAGCGGCAGGCCGATGCCCCGGCGGCGGACCTCGTCCACCAGCTCCTTGAGGTCCATGCTCGGAGCGGCGGGCCCGTCCGGGTGGACGCACACGTGGCCCTTGTCGTTGATGCCGAAGTAGGGCGAGCCCCAGTTGCGGATGCCGTACAGCTCGTGGGCATCGGCCAGGGTCCAGCGGTGCTGAGGGGAGGGAGCGGCCATCGTTGTTTCGTGCCTCCGGTGGAGCGCGCGGCGGGGGTGTGGAAACTCCCATGAACACGGGAGGGGGGCCGGACTATCGGAAACGACCCATCCATTCAATAGCCGCCTGTTCGAGGAGCAGGCAGGCGGGCAGGGGCCCCATTCCAGGCTCTGGCCCTGGTGGGCCGGTCAGCATCCAATTCCTACCCTTCTACCCAGGCAGCGCAGGGAGGCCGAGTGGAGAGAAGGGGAGGGTACATGGAGTCGTCCGCACGCAGGGAAGAGGCAGCGCCACTGACCCCGCGGGAGATCTTCGAACGGCTGGACAGGTACGTCATCGGGCAGGACGCCGCGAAGCGGGCGGTGGCCATCGCGGCCCACAATCACCTCAAGCGCATCCAGGCGCGGCGGATGCGCCGGCAGTCCCTCATCAAGAAGTCCAACATCCTGCTCATTGGCCCCACGGGCAGCGGCAAGACGCACATCGCGCGCAACCTGGCGGACATCCTCCAGGTCCCGTTCACCACCGTGGACGCCACCGAGTACACGGAGGCGGGCTACTACGGGAAGGACGTGGAGGTGATGGTGTCCGACCTGCTCTTCAAGGCGAACCACTCCGTGGAGGACACCCAGCGGGGCATCATCTTCATCGACGAGGTGGACAAGATCGCCCGCCGCACCCAGGGCGCCCGCAACGGCGCGGGCAGCCGGGACATTGGCGGTGAGGGCGTGCAGCAGTCGCTGCTGAAGCTGCTGGAGGGGCGCGAGGTGCACGTGCCCATGAACGTCACGCAGGCGTGGAACAAGAGCGACTTCGTGCAGGTGGACACGCGCGACATCCTCTTCATCTGCGCGGGCACGTTCAGCGACCTGCACGACTACGGCGACGACGGCGGCCGGGCCATGGGCTTCGGCGCGGATGCGGCGGGGGGCAAGCGCAAGGAGAAGCGCATCTCCACGAAGCAGCTGGTGGACTTCGGGATGATGGCGGAGTTCCTGGGCCGCATGCCGGTGATGGTGCAGCTGGAGCGGCTGGGGGAGTCCGACCTGCTGCGCGTGCTCACCGAGCCGCCGGATGCGATTACGCGCGAGTTCAAGGAGCTGCTGTCGCTGGATGAAATCGAGCTGGAGTTCCCGGAGAGCGGCCTGCGGGAGGTGGTGCGCTACTCCATCGCGCGCGGGCTGGGGGCTCGCGGACTGCGCTCCATCCTGGAGCACGTGATGTCGGACATCATGTTCGAGGCGCCCGAGCGCAAGCACCGCCAGGTGACGGTGGACGCGGAGTTCGTGAAGGCGCGGCTCGCGGCGCTGGACGACGTGGAGCTCAACGCGTAGCGGGCGCCGGCTTCGTCGGTTTCTCGGAGGCCCGGGCGGCGGCGCCCAGCCGTGCCGCCGCCTGCGGATCCTGGATGAGCTGGAGGATCGCGTCGTTGCGCAGCAGGGCCCGCGTGTCGCCGCGCTCCAGCGCGTCCTGCAGGTCCCGGTGCGACAGCGCGAGCTGGAAGCGCGGGTCCTTGCGCAGCGCCTTGTAGGCCGGGTCCTCCTGGAGCTTCTTCGCCTTGGCGGGGTCGTGCGTGGCCTGGGCCACCTGGACCAGGTCCTCCAGCGGAGCGAACTGGGTCAGCTCGAAGAGGTTGAAGCGGCGCGACAGGTCGAAGGCGACGGAGTCCTTGGGGGCCACGCCCAGGCGCTTGCCGGCGACGATGACGTGCTGCTCCATGAACGTCATCGCGCTCAGGCAGACCCAGAATAGGGCGGCCATCTTCCCTCCGCCGAGCACGAAGCCCAGGGTGCGGTCCAGGCCGCGCTCTTCCGGGTCCCTGCCGGAGAGGAAGCGCAGCAGCAGCGCGCCCAGGGCGTATCGCACGGTGAGCCACGTGACGACGAAGAGGAGCACCGTGCCGAACAGTGTTCCGATGAGGAGCGGTGAGCCCAGCGCGACGGCGAGCTTCGGGCCGATGACGGGCGCGAGCTTGCGCGAGACGAAGTAGCCCGCCGCGAGCCCCACGGAGTTGGCCACCTGCCGGGCGGCGCCGGAGAGGGCTCCGAGGATGCCGAAGAACAGCACCATGCCCAGGAGGATGAGGTCGATGACCATGGGGTGGGCTCCTGGGGGCCGCTAGCGGATCTTGAACGACGAGTCGCCCTTGGACTTGTCCGCGGTCTGCTTCTGGGCTTCCGCGAGGGCTTCCTTGTAGCGGGCGTTGGAGGGCTCGTAGGTGAGCGCCATCTTGAGGTTGCGCTCCGCAGCGGACGGGTTGCCGGACTCCAGGTCCTTCTGGGCCTGCGTGTAGAACTGGCGGCCCTTGGGGTGGGTTCCGATCTGCTCTTCCTGCTCCTTCTTCGCGGCGGCCTTGGTCTCGGACTCGGAGGCGTCGGTGAAGCGCAGCTTCTGCGCGCGGTCCGGGCCGGCGATGTCGGAGAGGTACTTCTTGCGCTTGGTGTCGTCGCGCAGGACGTAATAGGCCTCGGTGACGCGCTTGTAGAGCTCGTTCACCTGGTCCTTGAGGGCCTTGGACTCCAGCTGGAAGAAGCGGTCCGGGTGGTAGACGCGGCTCTCTTTGTAGAACGCCTTCTTGATGTCGCCGGGGGCGGCGGTGCGCTCCAGGCCGAGCAGCTCGAAGTAGTCCGTCTGGTCGAGCTTCGCGCAGCGCGACTCCAGGTCCATGAGCTGCTCCGGGCTGAGGGCCGGGCCCCCCGCGGCGGCGGGCGGCGGGGGGCCCGGCCCTCAGC